>CALJBY010000285.1 GCA_938024025.1 uncultured bacterium | reverse complement strand
GGGTATGAAGTTACCCATATTGCAATACAACCAGAATCTGTGGCAGTACGTGTTGCCCTGAGTGAGGCCGGAAAGATCAAGAAAGTTATAACAGAACCGCTCTATCTTGCAGGAGTGAAGGAAGATATAGAAAAGGAACTGGTGCTTGTTTCACCGGGCTTGGGTCTGCAGCGTTCCTTAAGCAGGGAAAAGGTCAAGGTTTCTCTTTCAATTAGTGAAAAGATCATTGAGAAAGTCTTGTCCAGCATTCCCGTAGGAGTAATCAATAGCCCTTACAGGAGTACTGTTACTCCGGCAACCATCCAGATGAAAGTTAAGTGTCCATACCGTCTGGCTGAAGGATTGTCTGAGGACGATATCAGTGCCTCTATTGACTTAGAGGGTGTGAAACCGGGTAAATATTTGAAAAAGGCAGAGGTAAAGCTTCCCGGGGCTGTTTCCCTGATTGAAACCGTGCCACTTCGGTTTGAAGTTGTTGTGGAAAAATAAGTGTTCAAAGATTGATGGATGTGGTTGCCAAGGGGAGTGAAGGTGTATGGCTGGACTAATGGTTAACGTTGATCATGTTGCCACGGTAAGAGAAGCACGGGGTATCGCTGAGCCTGATCCGGTGTTAGCTGCGGCACTGGCAGAGTTGGCAGGCTGTGATGGTATTATTGTGCATTTACGTGAAGACCGGAGGCACATCCAGGACAGGGATCTTGAACTGTTACGAAAAACAGTTAAAACCAAACTCAACCTGGAGATGGCATCAGTACCTGAAATGGTAACCATTGCTAAAAAAATTAAACCTGACATGGCCACTTTGGTTCCTGAAAAACGCCAGGAACTTACTACCGAAGGCGGGTTAGATGTCATTGCACAGGCAAAATCGGTAAAACAATCGGTTCAGGCGCTGCAGAAGGCAGGGATCACGGTTAGTTTATTTATCGATCCCAACCCGAAACAGATAGAGGCCGCAAAGGACAAAATAGGGGCGGACTATGTTGAGATACATACGGGTGCTTTTGCTGAAGCCAGGGACCGTGACCAGGAGAAACGGGAAGTGCGCAAAATAAGGGAAGCCGTTGATCTTGCTTTTCGAATAGGATTGGGTGTCAATGCCGGGCATGGGCTCGATTATCATAATATAAGGCAGTTGCTTGCGATTGAGCTCATTGAAGAATTCAGTATCGGTCATAGTATTATTGCCCGGGCACTTATGGTGGGTATGGCACAGGCAGTAAAAGAGATGCTGGCATTAATAAAAGGATAGCACCTTTCTCCCGTATACGCTCGAACTGAAGTACCGTTTTAATAAAGGACAGCAATGAAGGTAGTTACTGCTGAAGTGATGCAACAATTAGACAGAAGGACCATTGAGGAGGCAGGCATTCCCGGCGTGGTATTGATGGAAAATGCCGGAAGAGGTGCTGTTAGGGTGCTTCTCGAAAACTACCCGCACGTCCTCAATGGCACGGTGGCAATTATTGCCGGTAAAGGTAACAACGGCGGTGATGGTTTCGTCATTGCCCGCTATCTCATTAACCGGGGAATCAGTGTTTGCATATTCCTGTTAGGGGTGCGCGGGAAGATACAGGGAGATGCTAAAGTAAACCTCACTAGTGCGCTGGAGATGAAAGTACCGCTCACTGAGATTCAAGATAGTGCGGGGTGGAAGGCACACCGCAGGGAACTGGAAGGATGTGCCCTTATTGTAGATGCTATCTTTGGAACGGGCCTCACCTCGGACATCGTGGGTTTGATCGGGGAAGTAATTAATGATCTCAATGGCTTGGACATCCCTACGGTTGCGGTTGATCTCCCCTCGGGGTTGCACCCGGATACGGGGGCAGTGCTTGGGACCTGTGTGCATGCAGACTGTACGGTAACCTTTGGTTTACCCAAAAGGGGTTTGTTCTTGTATCCGGGCGCACAGCATGCGGGTAGAATTACCATTGTCGATATCAGCATTCCATCCTCTTTTGTAGATGAAGCAGCACTGACCGACCATCTGTTAAGCTTTGCCGATATGAGTCAGGCACTGAAGGTGCGCAAACCGGACACCCATAAGGGTGATTATGGTCATGTGCTCGCCATTGCCGGATCACGGGGTAAGACAGGCGCTGCAGCGCTTACCTGTCAGGCGGCTGCCAGGGTGGGCGCGGGTCTGGTTACCCTGGGTATTCCTGAAAGCTTACATGCTGTTATGGAGCAAAAGCTTACCGAGGTCATGACTGAACCGCTGCAGGAACACACTGCCGGATTCCTGGGAATGGGCAGTTTTAAAAAGATTCAGGAACTGCTGGAAGGCAAGAAAGTACTGGTGCTCGGTCCTGGCCTTTCCACCCGTGAAGATACGGTGCAACTGGTGCATGCGATTATAAAAGAGAGCTCCATCCCTGTGGTTGTTGATGCGGATGGTATCAATGCCCTTGGTGCACATCCGGCATTATTACAACAGGTAGACGTTCCCGTCGTGCTCACTCCGCACCCGGGTGAGATGGCACGTCTCGCGGGTATGAGCGCACGAGACGTTCAAAGGGATAGAATTGCCATTGCAAAAGATTTTGCTCAACGGTACGGTTGTTATCTTGTTCTCAAAGGTGCACGATCTCTTATTGCCGAACCTGACGGGAGCCTCTGTATCAATCTTACGGGTAATCCAGGAATGGCTTCAGGGGGTATGGGGGATCTCTTAACCGGCATGATCCCGGGCTTCATAGCACAGGGTTATGATTGTGCTACCAGTATAAAGCTTGCGGTATTTATACACGGTTTGGCAGGGGATCTGGTGAGCATTGAACGGGGGCCTGTAGGATTTATTGCCGGTGATGTGCTTAGTGAGGTGCCTCGTGTCCTTAAGGCATTAGTCAATCAAATACTGCCACCTGCCGTATCTTCTGACGGGCGCTATCAGCTGTCTTGGAATCTTTAGAGGTGATGCTCGGTGAAATCAATGAGGTCCCCTGTCGTGTTATCATCAGGTAGTCCGGAACAAACCTATACGTGGGGGACGGTGCTCGGGACGCTCTTGGGAAGGGGTGATGTTCTGGCCCTCGTCGGTGAACTGGGTGCAGGGAAAACGACATTTACCCAGGGGATTGTTCGCGGGTTAGGAGTTGCCGAGGATCACTATATCGGGAGTCCTACGTTTACCCTGATTAACGAATATGAAGGGAGAGTTCCTGTTTATCATCTGGACTTTTACCGAATAGAGTCTCCTTCAGAGGTGGTGGATCTCGGTTTGGAGGAGTACCTCGACGGTGACGGGGTTGCTATAATAGAGTGGGCTGACAAGATAGCGGCATTGCTGCCGGAAGAGCACATGATGGTGCGGTTGGCATATGTAGACTGCAGTGCGAGGACACTGGACATCATGAGTACTGGTGCACACTATGACGAAGTGGTTGCATCACTGGCCAGGAAGGTGTCTTTTGGCACCGGATCCGTAACGGGGTGCATACAGTGAAAGATGGTGCAGGGAATGTAGGGGAACCTTTTTTGTGATGCTTCCCGCGCACCCTGATTAAATAAGCTTCGCATTTAATCGGGCAGGCGAGGCGAGGCTTTCTCGGCACCTGCCGGTGACATGATCTAAGAACAGGGAGGGAGGAAAAACAGGTGGCACTGATTATCCAGAAATTCGGGGGAACGTCCGTTGGTACCATTGATAAGATACGGCACGTGGCAGCCAGGGTGGTTGCCACACAAAAAGCAGGCAATGATGTGATTGTCGTTGTTTCTGCAATGGCGGGAGAAACTGACCGCTTAATTAATTTAGCCCACGAGATGATTGATAAACCCGATGAGCGCGAATATGATGTGATGGTATCCACCGGTGAGCAGGTTTCTGTTGCGCTCCTCTCCATGGCAATTCAGTCTATGGGGTATAAGGCACTTTCCCTGTTGGGCTTTCAGATTAAAATTAGTACCAACAGTGATTTTACCAAGGCCCGGATTGAGGACATTGATTCTCAAAGGATTACAAAGGAATTGCTGAAGGGGAACATACTGGTCGTTGCGGGATTTCAAGGGGTTGATGAGCAGGAAAATATTACCACCCTGGGCAGAGGTGGTTCTGATACAACGGCTGTTGCTCTCGCTGGTGTTCTCAAGGCTGATGTATGTGAAATCTATACTGATGTGGAGGGTGTCTATACGACCGATCCCACTATCTGTCCCAATGCCCGGAAATTAGAGAGAATAGCATATGATGAAATGCTGGAGATGGCCAGTTTAGGTGCGAAAGTTTTACATACCCGCTCTGTCGAATTTGCGAAAAAACATAATGTCACCATCCATGTGCGTTCTACTTTTTCTCGGAATTCCGGAACCATGGTCATGAAGGAGGATATAACTATGGAAAAAGTTCTTGTTTCAGGGGTTACCTATAATAGGAATGAATCTAAAATCACTGTCGTACGGGTGCCCGACAAGCCCGGAGTCGCATCGAAGATTTTCACACCTATTTCCGAAGCGAATCTCAATGTGGATATGATCATCCAAAATGTAAGTGAAGATGGTTTTACTGACCTTACCTTCACGGTGCCCGAAACGGACCTCAAGCATGCCCTGGAGGTTGTTTCGGGTGTTGTTAAAGAAATAGGGGCTGCCGATGTTCAGTTTGATAAGGATATTGTGAAGGTTTCTATCGTGGGGGTTGGGATGAGAAGCCATGCGGGGGTTGCTGCAAAGATGTTCAATGTATTGGCGAGTGAAGGTATAAATATTATGATGATCAGCACCTCTGAAATTAAAGTTTCATGCATTGTGAATGCAAAATATACAGAGCTTGCTGTACGGGTGCTTCATGATGCCTTTGAGTTAGGAGAAGAAGTGGCCGTGGAAGAGTAGCGCAGCGACCAATCCACGATGCTTGATGGAGTATGCTCGGCAGGTGTGCGGTAGCAGCCATCAGGGAATGATGCACCGTGTAAAACAGGACAAGGTTATGCAGGAAATTACGCTTTACGATACAACGTTGCGGGATGGTACCCAGGCCGAGGATATTTCTTTTACCGTAGAAGATAAGCTGAGGATCGCCAGGAAAATTGATGAGCTGGGTATCCATTATATTGAAGGTGGATGGCCGGGGTCTAATCCCAAGGATATGCGTTTTTTCAATGAGGTACAGGAGATACCGCTGAAACACGCTCAGATTGTCGCTTTCGGCAGTACCGTCAAATCCGGTACGGCGCCTGAGGAAGACCGTAACCTGAAATCACTTATCAAAGCAAAGACAGGTGTCGTAACGATCTTCGGTAAGAGCTGGGATGTCCATGTGAAGTCAGCCTTGCGTATATCCCTTAAAGAGAATGTAAAGCTTATTGCTGACACAATCACCTACCTCAAAAAACAGTGTGACCAGGTATTTTTTGACGCTGAACACTTCTTTGACGGTTGCAAGGCTAATCCTTCTTATGCACTGCAAACGGTTAAGGCGGCAGCTCAGTCCGGTGCGGATTGTGTTATCCTGTGCGATACCAACGGCGGTACCCTCCCGGACCAGCTCTGTGCAATGATCAAAGAGGTGAAAAGACAGGTGCCCAAAACACCACTGGGCATTCATACCCATAATGACTCGGAATTAGCGGTAGCCAACAGCATCGCAGCTGTTCATCTGGGGATTCGCCAGGTCCAGGGAACTATTAATGGCATCGGTGAACGGTGCGGTAATGCTAATTTGTGCTCCATTATCCCCAATCTCGCGTTGAAGCTCAACTACGACTGCATCAACAAAAAACAGCTCGCGAAGCTTCAGGAGGTATCACGATTCGTTTATGAGCTTGCTAACCTGCAGCCACTCAAACATCAACCCTACGTGGGAAGAAGTGCGTTTGCCCACAAGGGAGGTATCCATGTGAGTGCCATTCGCAGGAATCCGGAAACCTACGAACACATCTCACCCGATGTAGTGGGAAATGTGCAGCGGGTCTTAATATCTGACCTCTCTGGAAAAAGCAGTGTTATGCAAAAAGCAAAAGAGTTCAAGATCAATATTTCAAGTAGAGATCCCGTGGTGCATGAAATTGTAGAGCAGTTGAAGTATTTGGAGAGTGAAGGGTTTCAATTTGAAGGGGCTGAAGCCTCTTTCGAACTCATGATGATGGAAGCTTTAGGGACAAAGCGCAACTACTTTGAACTGGTTGGCTTTAGAGTCATTAATGAAAGGCGGGAAGGGGAACACCCTGTTTGTGAAGCAACCATTATGGTTACCGTAGGGGGGCGCACGGAGCATACCGCTGCCTTGGGTAATGGGCCGGTTAATGCGCTTGATAATGCATTGCGGAAATCTTTGGAAAAGTTTTACCCCCAATTAAAAGAGACTGCACTGATTGACTACAAAGTACGGGTTCTTTCTTCGGGTGAAGGAACGGGTTCAAAAGTACGTGTTCTTGTGGAAAGCGGTGATGCACAGTCTAAGTGGGGAACCGTAGGAGTGTCAGAGAATATTATCGAAGCAAGCTGGCAGGCATTAGTAGACAGCATAAATTATAAGCTCTCCAGAGATGAGAGCACGTAACCGTTTTGCTGAGATGAAGTACTTTACCGTGATACAACAGTACAGTATTGTTGGTAGCGTCGTGTGCCTGCTCATCTTTTTTGCCGTAAGGAACACTTCCCGAACGGACTTTTTCGGTCGTGCCCTTTTGTCAGGTAGTACAATAGAGGAGCCCCGACCATTTGCTGTAGAGATAGTAGGGGAGGTTAGAAAGCCGGGTATCTATAGCTTTGCACATACGGTACAGGTGAGCGAGGTGATAGCGGAAGCTGGCGGCCTTACAGAAAACCTGGTTGTGCCCCATGGTTTCACGGCCGGGCGAGTGCTAAATGGTGCTCATATTAGTATTGCTCGAGAACCCGCCCGCTGTGCTGTTTCACTGATGAATCCTGCAAAGCGGTTCCTCTATTTTGTTCCATTCAATATTAACACTGCCGTGATAGAAGAACTGGTGCTTCTTCCCGGCATTGGTGATACAACTGCGCGTGCCATTCTTTCCTATCGGGAACACAATGGTGATTTTACCAGCCTTGATGCATTGATGAACGTACCGGGAATAGGTCAGTATACCGTTAAAAAAATGAAACCCTATCTTACCCTGTAACCCCGGGTTACCCTGCACGTCGTACTTCTTTCCTTGCGATTCCTTTCCGCTCGACTGACAACAATCCGCTCATGGGCCCCTGATGGGTTTTTAGAGCAGGTGCTCACCGGAGCAAAGCGAACATACTGCCGTGGGGCTATGCCGGGAGTGAAAGGAACGTATGGGCGTTTTTCCTGAGAATCCTATCCTTGCTCGTGTCTGGCAGTGCAAGGGAATCAAAATAGTGTGGGTAGGCAATGATGTCTTCCGGTGCACCCGTGATGATGGCATCTGAGCCAGACAGTATTTTTCTATAGTACGTGCTGATAAATGAAAGATAGCGCCGGTTATTTTTTTTGAGAAGGGAAATGAGGTAAGAAGGATCGGTATAGGTGTTCTCAAAATGCTTCAGTAGTTCCGTAACCTTCCTTAAACTGTATCCCAGATGGGGGATGTTAATGGTGAGGCGAGGAAACTTTTTGAGCAGGGTGGCAATCCAGTCATAATACTGTGAAAGGTTAATATGATAGAGAAGAGGGAGATTGAGTTCATGGGCGCAGCTGAAAATTTCCTCCTGTATGCGACAGTAACTGTCGATAGATATACCCAGTGCCTGTGGAATGCCCTGGACGTTGAGCACCCTGTCAGGCTCAGGGATAAAAGCGCCTTTGACTCCCCTGCAACCCGATACTTTGGCGGCGAGTATGGTTTCTCTGATTTTTTCTGTCAGAAAGCGAACGTCAATAAAGGGGATGACGATTTTATCAAATCCATATTCTCTTGTCCAGTCAGCCAGTAAGGTTGTTTCATCAACGTTGTCGGTGCCGATAACAGGTTGGATGTGGTCAGGCGCCAGGCTTAATTTGAGATGATAATCAAAGTTGTGATAGGGGAGTGCGGTTATTATGATCTTCTCAAGCCCCTGGTCTATGAGAACAGTTATGTTCTCTTTGAAACGGTGTTTGTCAGCCGGTTTGAGGAATCCGTGCACATGAACGTCAATGAATTCTATTTTTTTCATTAGTGTTAACGAGCGGGAATGCTATGGATTAACAGGTCTTTTCAACAAAAGGTTGACAAAATAAGGAGCACTGTGTAGACTTTTATTTCCTGGGAGGAGCACCGGGATGCTCGTAACCATATCGTGTTACGGGTAGTGGTTTTTTTAGCTAAACGAGATGCTTACTGTATCTACGGGACACTACCGTGTGTGCTTACCCATACCCTGGTAGTTCAATGTTTTATGAGAGGAGCCTATGCCAAGAAAAATAAAAGTTGCTAAGAAAAAGGCAAACGAACCGGACGAATTCATATCAACATCCAGCGTGGTTGCTCAGTATGTTAAAAACAATTACAGGGCTCTTATAAGCGGTGCAGTCATAGGGCTTGTTCTGTTTCTTGTCATGTTTGGGTGGTTGTACTACACTCGGGGAAAAGAAAAAGAGGCAGTGAACCTCTACAATCAGGCAAAACGGATTTATCAAAGTGGCCCACGTATACAAAAAGAGAATCAGCCTCGTGGGGAAGTATACCGCACAGCGTTAGAAAAGCTCGAAGAGGTGTACACTAATTACTCAGGTACTGCATCTGCCACAGAAGCTTCACTGTATCTGGGGGATTGTTACTACCACTTGAAAGAATATGATAAAGCGATTGAGTACTATATGCACTTTATTGACACATCGGAGAAAAGGGATTATTTAAGATGTTTTGCTTTTGAAGGCTTGGGATACTGCTATGAGGAGCAAGGAAACCACCAAAAGGCCCTTGAGTATTACCAGGAGTCCATCAAGGAGAGTGCCGGAGCTATTAAAGAGCTGTTCTATCTTAATGTGGCACGCTGTTATGAGGCTTTACAAGATAAAACTAATGCCCTTGAGTTTTACCAGAAAGCAGTAGAGGGTCAAAGCAATTCACTCTTTGTAACATTAGCCCGTGATAAGATTGCACTCCTCAAGAATTGACTAGGTGCCTTCTGCCTTCTCTTCTGTATCCTTTGGATTCTTTGCCCTTTCTTCCCTTTTCTTGCGTTTCAAATTAGCTTGATGACGTTTCCTTTTATGTTTGAATTTAGATCGAGCCATTAACCAATCCTTCTCCCCTTAGTATTAGTAGTGATAAAACTCCTCGATAGCTTTCCCTGTGGGATAGTCAACAGGAGCACTCCTTGTGTGTGAACGGTCAGACGAACCCGGAATGACGCTTGGGCTACAATAAAACACAAAAATGAGTTCCTTGTCAACACTAAATCGCATAACAGATGGATAGATTGATTTGCAGCTTGGTGCAAAATATGATAAAATTAAGCCACATAGGGTTTTTGTACGGTAGGGACGAGTAACTATGGTTTTAAAAGTGCCAGATCCACACGAATTAGAAAAAGAGCTTAACGAATATCTTACTAAAAAGTATGGTAATCGCATTCGCTTAGCTACACCAATGGTTATCCCTCAGAAGGATGAAGACATCATTGATCAAGGGTCTGAACAGCACAAGCAATCAAAAAAGATAACCTTTGATTTGAAGCCAGAGGAATTAGAATCATATCTCAATGAATTCGTGGTTAAGCAAGAAGATCCCAAAGAGGTCCTTGCCACTAAGATTTGCACACATTTTAATAGAATAAAGTACCGGGAAACGTACACAAGGAGCGAGACGTCCGATAGGGTTGGGATGATAAAAAATAATATTATCATGATTGGTCCTACCGGGGTGGGGAAAACCTATCTGATTAAGCTTATTGCTAAAAAGATTGGCGTTCCTTTTGTGAAAGGTGATGCCACGAAGTTTAGTGAAACCGGTTACGTGGGAGGGGATGTCGAGGATCTTGTGCGGGATCTGGTACACGAGGCAGAAGGGGACATTGAACGTGCTCAGTATGGCATCATTTATATTGATGAAATCGATAAAATTGCCTCCGGCTCTCATGCTATCGGGGTTGATGTTTCCCGTACCGGTGTCCAAAGGGGTCTTCTTAAACCGATGGAAGAGACTGAGGTGGACTTGAAAGTCCCCCATGACATTGTTTCTCAGATGGAGGCTATGGAACATTTTCGTAAAACAGGTCAGAAAGAAAGAAGGGTAATGAACACCAAGGATATCCTGTTCATTGTCAGTGGTGCTTTTAATGGTTTGGCGGATATTATTAGTAAAAGAGTCAATAGGGAAAGTATCGGATTCCGCGCGGATCCTAAACGGAGGGATGGGGAGGCAGCATTCCTGAATATGGTAACCCCTGAAGATCTGATGCACTATGGCTTTGAATCAGAATTCATTGGTAGATTACCTGTCATTACGGTTTTTTCTCCACTCACGACCGATGATTTATACCGGATACTCAAGAATCCAAATAGTGTAGTCATCAACAGCAAAAAACAGGATTTTAAGTCGTACGGTATAGATGTGCGTTTTGAAGATGAGGCTCTTTACGCCATTGCTGAACGTGCATGTGCCCACAATACCGGAGCTCGTGCCCTGGTGAGTGTCGTTGAACAGGTGCTGATGAAATTTGAAAAAACACTTCCATCTACTGCGATCAAACGATTAGTGGTAACAAAGGAGATTGTAGATAACCCGGCACGGGAATTAGCACTTCTTTTAGACACTG
>CALJBY010000284.1 GCA_938024025.1 uncultured bacterium | reverse complement strand
TCTCTCAGTTTCGCTTCTTCTGTCTGGTCTGCATACTGTGGCCGCTCAACATCTTTATAAAACTGAAAGATACCATTAATGATCTCTTCGGCATGTGGTGGACACCCGGGAAGATAGGTGCCCCCGCATCCCGCGTGGTGCTGCTGGCACATACCCATAAAAACAGTTGACTCATCAGGCTCAATGGACCCCCCTGAATAAGGCCCTATACAAATAGTGATATCCTTTTTAAACGGCCGGTCAATTAACTGTTCCCCTTCATGGAGAGGATCCGGACGCCGCAGCTTATTAAGCACAAAATGGAGATATCCCCGGCAACCCAGGCAGGCACCGCCATCATTGATTTTAAAACACTTCCCATCTGTTAGATTGAGAACGGGCCGCTTAAAGGAGCAGCTCAGTTCATCAAGGGAGGGGCCTTTCACCTCAATATGGTCCCACTCGACAGGCCCCAATCCCTCATGGTACGCCATCAGAACGGGTGGTGATTCATTAACCGTTAGCCCCATAATCTTAAGGGCAACCGTATCAACGGCAACAGGATTTGTGCCGCCAATCAACACATCCATCTTTCTCGGTGAACCGGAAACGGGACCAAAGTCTTCCTGCCCAAAAAGGCCGTCTACAATAATGAGGTCCGGCATGATGACCTTGTAGGTATTGATCAAATTCTGCCACAGACCGAAGAAATGCACCTTGTATTTCTCCAGTGGAGGAATAGCACCTTGCAGGTTTTTTATGCTGAGAGATGCACCTGCAGCAAAGTGGAGCTTTAAAACAGGCATATTGATAATAACATCCGCGTCCACTAACGTTTTGGGAATCTTTCTTTTTTGCAGACGCCTTCCCTCGGGGATATCTTTCTCAACACACTCGTCCGCGTTTAAATCAACCAGCTTTACTTTCTCCGGAGAGAGTTCCCTGATGGTATCAAACCCGTAATGGTTAAACATTTTCATGGTTTCACTGCGGTTTATGGAAGATCCCTCCGCTATAGTGATGGTACCTGCAATGGGAAGGAGCAGTTCCACCATAGCCCGTATCACCCGGATATCGGTGACAATCCCGCCTCGCCTAACACCATTTTTCAAACCATGTTCACTGACCAGATTAGGTTTTATAACAACCCTTTGACCGGGCTTCACAAATTTCCCCAGGCCGCCAAGATTTTCTATCACCGTGCGGAGGCTCTCTTGTATGGCAGCCTCACTCTGGGGTTCAGGAACCTTTTCAACCCCCACAATTTCTCTACCCCGATAAGGAAGCTTTTTCATACGCTGCAGCTTTTCAAGATATACCGCTGAACTCAAGTCCATTGTAACCATGGGAACCCCATGCAGCACAAAGGTCCGCGTGGGCCTGAAACCAAAAGCTATGAGGAACTGATACCTGTCCGTATCGCTTTTGGGAAGTTCTGCAGCAATGAGTTTATGGGTTTCAAGAAGTGTATCGAGCACGCGCGTCCCTACCGTGTGATCTCCCTTTGTTCCACCCACAAGGAATTCCAGCATAGTACTAGTGGTACTGTTGAAGATAACCCAACCCTCTGTTGCACCATTAACGACAACACTATAAACAACAAGCCCAACCGCTTGCAGCAGTTGCTCCCATCGTTTGTCTGCATAGTGCTCTCCCTGCTCCGGCAGTAGCGGGATATAATAGTTTCTGAGGAGTTCTCTTATTTGTTCAGGAAGTCTTTCTACCCGCTCCAGGGTTACTACACTGTTCATCACAGAATTTTTCTCCTTCATGGGTATATGAACGTTTAGAGATTAAGCAGTTTTTGGGCATTTCCCCCCAACAGTCCAGTAATCTCTTCATCCGTAAAGGAAGTGCCGTCTGCTGCCTTTTTAGGAAGATCCTTTAACATCTGCACCCAATCCTTATTCGCCATGATCGAACGGAAAGAGGGACTGTCTGATCCAAACAGTATCCGTTCGGGTTCGACAAAATCCATGAGGTCTCGGAGTGCCTTGCAAAAAAATGCATAGCTCTTGTCTGCCGTTACCTGCCAAGCTGAAATATCAGCCATGATGTTGAGTTTGACACTCATTATGGACATCATCTGGGGATATCCCAGGGTGCCGCCGCAGTGGGCTGCAATGACCGTGAGGTCCGGAAAGTCTGCACCCAGGTCATCAAAATAAACAGGCTGAGAATATTTACTTCTTAAAGGCACCATCATAGCGCCTGAATGAATGAGAACAGGAATCTTCCATTCATTGGCCTTTTCAAGCAGGGCATAAACTTCCTGCTGGTTGGGATAAAAACCAGCACATGGATGGAGTTTCAATCCTTTCATGTCCCACTCTTCTATGCATCGTGTAAACAGATCGGGTGCACCTTTACGTCTGGGATCAATACCTGCAAAGGCACAAAACCGATCAGGATGTTTTTTTGCTACTTCGGCAAATTTTTTATTCACCTCATCAATGGGGACCTCCGGGTCTCCTAAAGGCAGACCAAAATCGACCGGAAAAATGACGCTTTTATCAATCCCGGCCTCGTCCATTTCAGCAAGGAGCATCTCTCCCCCGGGGTCATCGCTTGTTTCCATAATGCTATCGCCCACTGTTTGATTCGATTCCTGAATACCGTGCTTGGCAAAGTCATGTGTAATAAACCGGGCAACGCCGTAAAAGAATTCCCTGGGTATCCATCCCTTTCCAAAAAGGTGTGTGTGTACGTCAATAATCATTGCTATTTTCTCCTCTCGAATGTAACACTATGCGGAAGGCCCCCCTGCATTTCAGTCCATAGGCAGGGAACTACAGGATTAGGTATACCATCAGACCACCTGCAGCTGTCAAGAAATTTCATCAGAGGTAAAAAGATGGAAAACGTTACCATACTCTGCATAGGGGATTCCCATACAGCGGGATTTCCTGATTTCGACCCCCTGATGGGAGGCAACCCGGAATCATCATACCAATTCTGGCTGCATAAAGGGTTGGAGAAAAAACGACCTGAAAAATATTTCAGGCTCATTAATCAGGGAATGTGCGGCGATACATCACCGGGCATAGTAAGAAGACTGCTCTCCACCTTCACAACCACGCAGTGTAACCTCGTAATACTGGCTGGAGGCACCAATGACCTCGGCATGATAGGAGAAAAACAGATCTTCACAAACCTCCAGGAAGGATACAACGCAGTGAGAGAGCGTCAACTACCCCTCCTTGTCCCAAGCATTCCACCCATCAGCCTTGACGCCTATGTGGGACGGGTCACACGCCTCAACCACGCTATTAAAGCATATGCCCTTTCAGGTGAAAATGTGTTTTTTGCTGACTGGTTTGGTGCGCTGAAGGATGAAGCCGGATTCTTAGATGACCGGTACAACGCGGGTGATGGGGTTCATCTGTCAATCGAGGGATATGAACGTATTGGCTCGCTTATGGTGCCACTGGTAAGTAACGTGCTTGCCTGAGTCAGCACAGGACATTCCTCAGGCACTAGAGGTTTAAAACCTCCTTCGCATTTTTCCACAGAATCTTTTCCCGGTCACTATCAGAGAGAAAATCTGCGCTTTTAACCGCTTTGAGTGTATCTTCCATATTAAAAATCCCATCGGAGCCAAAGAGAACACGTTGTGCTCCCCAT
>CALJBY010000283.1 GCA_938024025.1 uncultured bacterium | reverse complement strand
TGCCCCCTGACCATCGATTACGCCGCGTTTTCGATGACCCTCGATGATGTATTTGGGGCACTGGAGCAGAACAATCGTAATGTCGGGGGTGGTCAGGTTCTCTCTTCGGGGCAATCTTTTCTTGTTCATGGACTGGGGCGTGTCAGCACTATTGAACAAATTGAGAACATCGTTATCAAATCATTCGGTGGGACACCTATCTATGTTAAAAACATTGCACGTGTTTTAATAGGCCATGAAATCCGCAGGGGCGCAGTTACCGCACGTGGAGAGAGTGAAGTTGTTCTGGGACTCGGTTTTATGCTTATGGGCGAAAACAGTAAAAAAGTTACCGAAGAATTGAAAACACATATTGAATCAGTTCAAAAATCCCTTCCTGACGATATTGTTTTGACAACCGTTTACGATCGCACTCAATTAGTGCAGGAAGTCATCAGTACAGTTCAATATAATCTTATTGCAGGGGCACTGCTCGTCATGCTCGTTTTATTTTTACTGCTCGGCAATCTTCGTGCAGGTCTGATAGTAGCCTGTTCTATTCCCCTTGCCTTGATCTACGCTTTCCTGGGCATGTACGAGCTTGGAATAGCTGCAAGCCTTCTCAGTCTGGGCGCTATGGACTTTGGCATTATCGTTGATGGTTCTGTGGTGATGACAGAAAATAATATGCGCAGACTTGCTGAAAAAGAACATCACCTGGGAAGAGTGCTAAAAAGGCATGAGCGTTTTCAAACCATTATCGATTCCAGCAAAGAAGTTGTACGTCCTATAATTTTTGGCATGGGTATTATTCTCATAGTGTTCTTTCCCATACTCACCCTTGGGGGTATTGAGGGAAAGCTTTTCCGGCCTATGGCATGGACCTTTATCTTTGCTATGGTGGGAGCTTTGCTGATTGCAGTTACTGTATCTCCCATCCTTTCCTACCACTTTCTCCCAAAGAGAGCACCGAAAAAGGAACCCTTTATTGAGCGGTATCTCAAAACCGGATATGCCCGGGTCCTTTCTAAAGTGCTGCATATGAAAAAAATGTTTTTAGGCTTTGTAGTTATCTTACTGGCGCTGACTGCCATTGTAGCCTTCAGGCTTGGAGGTGAATTTGTTCCAAAACTGAGTGAAGGGGCAATAGTGATTAATACCATTCGTCTGGCGGGGGTTTCAATTGATGAATCGGTTGACTACAACCTCCGCATTGAAAAAGTGCTGCTGGACAATTTCCCGGATGAAATCAAACATATCTGGAGCCGGATAGGAACAGCTGAAGTTGCTACAGATCCGATGGGAATAGAGCTGAGCGATATATTTATTTCGCTTAATGAACGAAACACCTGGAAGAAGGCAACGACACAGGCTGCATTAATCAAGCAGATGGAAGAAACAATTGACGATTTGCCCGGCCTGAACATGATCTTCACCCAGCCAATAGAGATGCGCATGAACGAAATGGTTTCTGGTATACGTTCAGATGTTGGTATTAAGATTTTTGGTGATGACTTTGACCAGCTGGTTCAGCTCAGTGAGCAGGCACAGAAAATTCTTTCAAGCATTGATGGTTCATCTGAAATTTCGGGTGAGCAGGTTAGCGGACAACCTGTCCTTCAGATCGTCGTGAACCGCGATCAGATAGCTCGATACGGGATTCCTATACAAAACGTGCTCGACGTAGTCGAAGCAGTCGGCTATCGTACTATAGGAGATGTCTTTGAAGGTCAGAAACGTTTTCCTTTAGTTGTTCGTCTCCCAGACCAGCAGCGTACAGACATTTCGGTACTCTCTAACACCCTGATACCCACAGCAAGTGGTACTATATTACCACTGCATCAGATGGCCGACATCAGGGAAACAGAGGGGCCATCGACTATCAACCGCGAGTGGGGCCGGCGTTTGATCCGGGTACAGTGTAATGTGAGAGGCAGGGATACGGTTTCCTTCGTAGACGAAGCACAAGCACGCATAGCCAGTGAACTTACACTGCCTGAAGGTTATGTAATCGATTGGGGAGGTCAGTTTAAAAATCTGGAACAATCCACCCTTCGTTTCATGATTGTTGTTCCCATCACCCTTGCCCTTATCTTTTTCCTGTTATACTTAAGTCTTAAGAATGTAAGGGATGTACTTATCATTTATACAGGCATCCCTTTCGCAGTTGTCGGGGGTGTGTTCTCCCTCTGGATACGGGGGATACCCTTCAGCGTAAGTGCTGCAGTTGGATTCATAGCACTGAGCGGCATCGCAGTTTTGAATGGTCAGGTGCTGGTTGCTACTATAAGGACATATTTAGGGGAGGGGTTACAGGCAGGTGAAGCAGTAGTTCGCGCAGCTACAATACGTCTGCGGCCGGTATTGGCCACGGCTATCACAGATGCAGTCGGTTTCATTCCCATGGCAGTATCAACCGGGATTGGAGCAGAAGTTCAACGGCCCCTGGCTACAGTTGTCATTGGGGGTGTTGTTACCTCTACGATACTTACCCTATTCCTATTACCTCTTTTATACCTCACTGCCATTAAGTGGCTGGAGCATAAGAAAAGAAATGAATAATCTATGGCACCTTTATTATCGCCATTAGTTTTCCCCCTCACGGATACAAGTACACTTACCACAATGGGCAAAACTATAAACTGGGACAATTGGCTTATATGTGAAATGCATTACATTCCCAGCAAAGCTTTTAAAATTTTACTCACCGCTGATGACCACGTCCTTGCTCTAAATAGCGTTGTATACAAAATCAAATGTTATTTTAAATACTCTACTTTATTGTATTTTCATAGCTCAAAAGAGAGCATTGGCTGACTAGATTCTTTATAAAATTAGTTTTCTGATATTTTTATCCATAATAAACAAGTAATTAAGATAAATTGCTGATTTATTAGGGAAGACAAAAAAAATAAATATATACGTTTTTTCTTGACAATGGTTATATGATGGTATATTAATTATTATACTATGAAAATTATAGAGTTATTTCTTTCTTTAAATATATACCATTCTCATAAAGAAAAAATACTATAAATTTAGTATTGCTTTATATTATGCTGTGTTGTTTAATTCAGGGAAATACTGTTATATCTTACTTTTTTATCGTAGGGAAAAGTAAGTCATTATAAAAAACTAATTAGTTTCTTATCAAGCAAAAGGAGGGTATCATGAAAAGAAGAGTTAGGATTATAATCACAAGTTTATCATGTCTTTTCCTCATGGTCGGTATTGCCGGCGCCCAACAGATACTGATGCCGGGAGCGACCATACCGAAGTTCGTTGACCCACTACCGGTGGCGGGGGACATAACAGTTGTGGATGCAACAGCCGCTGGTACACCTGCCTTTAACATTCACATCCAGGAATTCCAGTCACAGATTCTGCCTGCTGGCTTCCCCGCGAGTTGGGTGTGGGGTTACCTGACCGATACTGATCTTCCAGTAACCGGTGTACGTCCGAGCTTCCTCGGTCCTGTAGTTGTGGCGGAGAGGAACGTTACAACAAATCCGACATATTTGAACGAGTTGCCGCTGGGAGGTGTGTCAAATGTATTGCCGCTCCTGCCCATTGATCAGACCCTCGACTGGGCGAACCCTGATGGAACTGATTGCGCTTCTACTCCGGACGTCTGTTTGTCTTCCTACAATGGGGATGAAATACCCGTTGCAGCCCACCTCCACGGAGGAGAAGTTGCACCTTCATATGACGGTGGCCCCGATGCATGGTTTACACAAGGCAATGCAAGTACAGGCTCGGGTTTTCCGGGCAATACCTACGAGTATCCCAACGAACAGCAGGAGTCAACCATCTGGTTTCATGATCATGCGCTGGGCATCACTCGCCTTAACGTGTATGCAGGTCTGGCAGGTGTCTACCCCATCATTGACCCGGACAATCCTCCGCTTCCAGCCATGCCGAAGTTCCCGGAGTACGACATCCCGCTTATTATCCAGGACAGGAGCTTTGACACCAACGGCCAGATCTTCTACAACCTGGCGTCCAACCCCCAGCCGAACCCGACAGTGCACCCTTACTGGATCCCTGAGTTCATCGGGGACACCATAGTCGTAAACGGCAAGACCTGGCCTAATCTGGACGTAGAGCCACGGCAGTACCGCTTCCGCCTGGTCAATGGTTCAAATGCCCGCTTCTATGACCTCAACATGAATCGTGGATTGAAGTTCATCGTCATCGCAACAGACGATGGCTATCTCCAGACAGCCATTAGCTCGAGCAACGTGGTCATTGGTCCCGGCGAGCGCTACGAGGTCATCGTGGACTTCAGCAAGAAGCGACAGGGGCAAAAGGTGGTTATGACAAATAGTGCACGGACTCCGTTTCCGGGGGGTGAGAAACCCACGATGAACGGTACCGACACGGTTATGCAATTCACGGTAGCGCTACCTTTGGATATTGCCGTACCCAACACCACTATAGTAGGAGAAAACGATACAACAGTAGGAACCCCCATCAGGTCAACTCCCCTCGAGCCGATCGTTGAGGGGTTCGACCCGGTGAATGGTATTAGACGTCAGCTCACCCTGAACGAGGTGATTGGAGTCGGTGGCCCGCTCGAGCTGGTCGTGAACAACTCCAAGTTTAACCTCGCAGGGATTCTTCCCGGCTGCACTACCCCGCTCTGCCGTGAAACCGAGCTTCCGGCGATTGGGGATACCGAGATCTGGGAGGTCATCAACATTTCAGCCGATGCTCACCCGATGCACACTCACCTCGTTTCCTTCCAGATCCTTGACCGCACTCCTTTTAGGGCGGCACAATATATGACCCAATATGATGCACTCCTGTTCGCAAACGGCGTGCCAGATGGTGGCGGTCCCCCGAATCAGTACAACATTAAGAATGCTGACGGCGCCATCGGGGGCAACCCCGCAATCGGCCCGTTCCTGAGGCTGGATGCCCGGAAACCACCGCTCCCGTATGAAATGGGTTGGAAGGACACTGCCATCATGTATCCGGGTGAAGTGACCAGGATAGCGGTCAGATGGGCGACCACGGATACTCCTGTCGATATGAACCTGGTGGAAACGAATACCTTCTCCTTCGACCCGACGGCCCTTGAAGGCCCTGTAGGCTATGTGTGGCATTGTCACATTATCGACCACGAGGACAATGAGATGATGCGTAACTACGTGGTGGGGACGACAAGACAGTCTGTCTGTCCTTTTGGTACTGTGATTTGCCAGTAGCAGGTGGGTCTGTCTACATAGTTACTGTATATATAAACAAAGAGGGGCCTTTTTAGGCCCCTCTTTGTACTTTGGCCCATTACAGGGGAAGTATTCTGCTCATGGTCATTTAGGCACTAGAGATAAAAAAGCACTTTGAGACAAGGGGAAATGGTGCTAAACTAAATGCAATCCAGGATTTAAACAGGCAAGAGAGTCTCTAGTAGTTTCCAACTTAAGACAAGACATTCACAACAACATGAAGGTGTGAGTTTGATGTGAAAAAAATTATCATAGCAGTTATTGTCATTTCTATCGCTGTTCTTTCCTTTATGGCCGGAGGGCGCTACGGAAAGGGTCCGGCAGGCGGCACTGGCTCACAGGGTGAGCGGGAGGTGCTGTATTACATAGACCCCATGAATCCGGGATTCAGATCGGACGAGCCGGGCGTCGCGCCATGCGGAATGCCCCTTGAGCCTGTGTATGCTGAGGCAGGTGAAGGACAAGCACTGGGTACGGTATCCATTCCTCCCGGTGCGGTGAAGATAAGCCCGGCCCGGCAGCAGCTTATCGGACTGAAGGTCGCTCCTGTTGAGGTTAAACCCATGGCCTACACCCTCCGCCTCTACGGGAGGGTTGTTCCCGACGAAACAAGAGTCTATCGCGTCAATGCCTCCACTGACAGCTGGATCCGTGAGATCTCTGATGTCACTACGGGAAGTATCGTCAAAAAAAATCAGATCCTTGCCGAGGCGCTTGCCCCCGCGTACTTCAATGCGCAGGTTACCTATTTAATTGCCCTGGACAATGTAGACCGCATCAAGCGCCAGCTGGGGGGAGAGCTACGCCACCAGCAGGGAGATATGGCCGACAATCAGATGCGCGTTGCAGTCCAGTCCCTCCAGAACCTCGGGATCACCGATGCCCAGATCGAGGAACTGGCCAATACAAGGGAGGCACGGCCCTACCTGCAGGTAAGAGCTCCCTCCCGGGGGGTTGTCCTGAACAGGAACATTACCCTCTACCAGTGGTTCAAGGCAGGAGAGGAATTTTATAACATAACAGACATCGGAAAAGTCTGGGTCTATGCAGATGTCTACGAGAACGAGGCCCGTTACCTGATGCCCGGAACAGCGGTGAAGGTACTGCATGCACAGCTGGGCAAGACCTTCAACGCAAAAGTGAGCGAGGTGCTCCCCCTCTTCGATTCCGTGGCCAAGACGCTGCAGGTGCGGATTGATATTGACAACCCGGACTATGACTTACGGCCCGACATGTTTGTTGATGTCGAGATCCCCACCACCATGCCTGATTCAATGCATGTGACGGCTGATGCCGTTATTGACTCGGGGACGCAGACCATTGTCTATGTGGACATGGGTGACGGCATCTTCGAGCCCCGCAGGGTTGAAACGGGTTGGAGGCTCGGCAGGCGGATTCAAATTACAGGGGGCCTCATGCCGGGAGACCAGGTAGTTGTCTCGGGCAACTTCCTCATCGACTCCGAGAGCCGGATGAAGACAGCTGCATCGGGCATTGAAGTTGAGAAAATCAAAGACCCCGTCTGTGGAATGTACCCTGATAAAGAAGGAGCAGCAACTTCGGGAAGGACTGCTACACATGCAGGCAAGACCTACTACTTCTGTTCTGATTTTTGTGTGCAGGCCTTTACGGAAGAACCGGCAAAATATATCCTAGGGGAACAGGCACAGGATCGTACCACCATGCCGGAGATGAAACATGGCAGGACTGATGTGCCAAAACCTGTCAAGGCAAGCCAGGGAATGGAGCAGGGCAAGTCAAAACGGGAACAGAAGAAGAAAACTACCAGCAGCAAATCTACCAATGCCCAGGGGGTAGTCGATTGGGATGGCCCGGAAACAGGAAAAAATGGTTCAGCTGATAAAGACTGGAAAGGGTGGGGGAAATTCCCGGGATCCAGATACCTCGGCATTAAAGATGAGTCAAAGAAAGCGTCTGAACAGCGGCAGGACATGCCCGTAACCGGGGGTGGTACGTCCTCTGAGGAGTAACAGGACAGCCCTGCAATTTTTTCCTCCCTTGCCCGATACACAAAAGCTGAAAAAAGAGATGAAATACCAGAGCGGCCGACCACTGTCCAACTGCCACAACTTATAAAATAATGATTGACCGCATCATAGATTTTTCCGTCGAGAACAAGCTGATCATATTTATTCTCACCGCCGTCGCCTGCATCTGGGGCTGGTGGTCGATGCAGCGTGTTCCCCTCGACGCTATCCCCGATCTCAGCGAGACCCAGGTCATCATCTATTCGCGCTGGGACCAGAGTCCCGATATCATGGAGGACCAGGTCACCTACCCCATCGTGACTGCTATGCTCGGTGCGCCTCGTGTGAAGGCCGTAAGGGGGTTTTCAGACTTCGGGTTTTCCTTTGTGTACGTCATTTTCCAGGATGACACCGACATCTATTGGGCGCGGTCCCGCACCCTCGAATATCTTTCCAGTGTTATTCCCCGGCTCCCCAAAGGCGTTCAGACCGAACTCGGACCTGATGCAACGGGCCTGGGTTGGGTTTTCCAGTACGCCCTGGTGGATGAATCAGGCACCCACAGCCTTGCTGAGCTGCGTTCCCTGCAGGACTGGTATATCCGTTACTATTTAAAGGCGGTTCCCGGTGTCGC
>CALJBY010000282.1 GCA_938024025.1 uncultured bacterium | reverse complement strand
CTCGCACCACTCCCATCAAAAACCTGACGAGCTGACCGGCAAACGGGTCAACCAGTTAACCCTACTATATCTTCCGGGTCCGCTGGGCGGCAATGGATATGTCCGGATGCCAGTTGGTGTTTGCCCCGAGCCCCTGCTGGGCAATAATTGCGTCAATCAGATAGGGCCTGCCATCCCGGGTGACTTTCACCGCACGTTTCATAGCTGCCGCGATTTCCGATGGGCTTGAAGCCTTTTCCCCTTTTATGCCGAAGCTATTGGCAAGACCGGTAAAATCAGTAAGCGGATTTCCCAGGTAGCTGGCCATGTCCTTTTGTTTTTCCGGTGCACGCTTTGACAGTGACAGCATTCTGTTTCTAGGGCCGTCATAACCGAGGTTATTACAAACAACAATAATCACCGGCACATCATAGCGGGAAAAACTCCAGAGTGACTCCACCTGTCCAAAGAGCAGGGCACCGTCACCCACCATGCAGACAACCTGGCTGTCCGGGCGGGCAACCTTAACCCCTAGAGAGACTCCCACTCCCCAACCCATGGCATATCCAGTGGTGGTCCCGATGAGTGTCTTCTTCCCGGGTGAAAAATCAAACCAGTAATAGGGGATGTGGTTGTCCAGCTCAGAAACAATGCAGGCATCATCTTCAAGGGCCTTATCGATCTCAAAAGTTGCCCGTTGCCAGGAAAGAGGGCTGGCATTCCAGTTCTTTTTCGCCTCCTCCTCACGCTTTTTACGGGCCGTTTCGGTCTTTTGGGTAACCTTTTCCAGCCGTTCGGCTTTCAGCTTTTGGATCCTGTCTTCAGTCAGCATGCTTTGTATCGACTCGGTGAGTCCCCGGATGGTTTCCTTGAGGTTGGCCGCGATGGCCACATCGGTAGGATAGATGTTTGCGATATCTTCGTATTCTATGCGAGCATGCACAACCTTGCAGGTGGGCGGAACCGGGTTGTTGATAAATCCGGGATCCGGCATGAGGGCCCCGAGATTTACAAAGGTGTCAATGCCGAAGGAATAGGTGTTGGGGCCCATTTTGTAAAAGTCGGCAAAGAGGGGATGCTTGAAGGGGAAGTCACCAAAACAGCTTACTCCCTGTGAAACCGGAATAGAGAGCAGCTCGGACAGCTCGAGCAGATCGTCGTTGGCCTTTGCCCGGGTTACTTCACCCCCTACATTGATCATCGGGTTTTTGGCTTCAATCAGCAAGCGGGCCGCTTTCTCAATAAGCTCGGGCTTGGGTGGAATCTCCATGGGAAGGTTGAACCGGCCGGCGGGATAAATTGTGTCCCGGACTTTTTCGTGTGACAGGGAATCGATGGGTATCCTGATGTAAACCGGCCCGCCCGGCGGGGTGCCCGCGACCTTGACGGCCCTTCGTACCATCTCTCCGATGCGTTGGGGAAATCTGACGTGCCAGCTCCATTTGCTGAATTGATCCAGGGGCTCCAGCCAGTCGTCGACCTGCTCAAACATGTCCCGCCCCAAAAACTCGGCATGGCCCCCGTCCGTCAAGACAACAATGGAAGACCGGTCCTTCCAGGCGTTGTAAAGGTTGTTGCAGGCGTGGGGGATACCGACGCCGGGAATGATCAGGGCGGCGGGTTTGCCGGAAGCCATCTCGTATCCCTGGGCCATACTGGCGGCCTGACCTTCCTGTAAAGCCAGAATGAGCTTCATGTCGGGCCGGTCGATCAGTGCCTCATAAATAGCATACTGGCCGGTACTGTTAGCGTTGAAGATGTAGTTAATATCGGCAGATTGGAGAGTTTCCAGCAAAATCTCTGCACCTGTCCCCACAAAACTTTTCCCTTCATGGGGGAGCTCCTCTGCAGCATAGGCTACAGAGTTCAACACCGAGTCAATGCTTTTCAGGCTGAACCCCATGGCAGCCATGCTCTGCATGAATCCTCTGCGGGAGATCTCTTTATCCAGAATTTTTTTAACCAGCGCTTTCATAGTACCTCCTTACCAAATAGTTTTGGGGGACGTTGTTGATTGACGTGAATGACTCTTGCGATGGTCTGCATGATAGGAACTGTGGCTTTTGCGTGCAACCGCTATGGTCAATAGCAAAGCACCCTTTGTCTGGTTTTTTCTATACCACACAACCACATATGGGTAAAGGGCAAAGTGGGGGAAGAAAGTGCTTTGCTGTCCTGCTCTAGACCTTAATAGCGTTCATTACGAGTAATTCCCCACAATTTACACTTTCTTTACAGCTTTTTGAACTATTTTACCTCTCTCGCATAATTCCTTCACATTCCCCTGTTATATTTATAGTAACATTAAGACTTAAAAGAGGAGGACAGCACAATGAAAAGACTATTACTACTCACGCTCATTCTATTAACGGTTACCCTCGCGGGAGTATTGCACGGCAGCTCTATCCACCAGGAGAGGATGGAAAGCATTGCTGTAAATCAGACATATATGAATCAGTACCCTGAAACCATGTCCGGTGTGATAACTGATCCCCTGTTTATTCCGATTCCCTACTAGATAGCAATTACAGGAGTATAAGATAGTGAAAAGATTACTGGGGCTCACGCTCATTTTGTTAACGGTCACCCTCGCTGGAGTATTGCAGGGGAATACATTTCCTTAAGTGAGGCATATAAGCATTTATATCCCGAAACGATGCCGTTTGATATAATGATGCACTATCCTTTTTAATGCTGAAGGGTAGAACCATTACAGCGTAACTAAATATACTGGCATTACCCCAACACATTACATTTTCACCTCCATTTCGTAAAGAACCCTTAGTGAAACTACTGAGGGTTTTTTACGTTTTAGACCAGGGATTGCGAAGTGTGAAAGCAGGGTTGCAGCACAACCATGTCTTGGTTGTAGAAGATTAGATTATGGCTGAATCCGACCATTCATTACAATTGCATGTAGTGGATTACACAGTAACTCATTAATCCCAATATAGTGTTTAACAGACACTTTTAAAGAAGTAGCGCTTTGTTTAGTGATTAAATGTTTAAGTGGCACATTTTTTGCTCATCTAAGTCCGTAAAAGGGTACAGTTTCTAGCACCAGACGGAACGAACTTACAATTCACTCGAATATTTTAAAAAATCTGCGGTGTCCGTGCTGCAAGGCCTGATTCAATTGCGAGATCTCACTGCACGGCAATTGCGGAATTTTAAAAGGCCGTTTGATGGATAGAAGAGAAGAAGCAGAAGAAACCTGTGATTCAAATGCTGTGCAAAGGTAATTCATGGCGAGAAAGATTCTCTGCCACAGGCACTAACCTGGAACTATTGTATGAACAAAAGTGATGAAAGAGAGGTGACGTTACAATGCCAACAATAATCGAAGATGTAACCTTATATTCTGTCCCGGAGGTATCGGAAATGCTTAATGTCACAACCGTCTCCATTCGCAACTATATTAAGAAAGGTTATCTTAACGGACAGAAGGTAATGGGAAGGTGGGTTGTACTGGAAGAAGAGTTAGAAGATTTTATGAATAAACTCTCTTAAGGGTCCAAATAGTTTTTTCTGCTTATCCATAATTCTCCAGTTGCACCCCAATACAAAGATGTAGTGATGGTAGGAGCGGCTTTAAGCCGCGAATTCATCGCGCATGAATGCGCTCCTACCGAAATGTCAAATATGTCTGGTTAGGGGGTATCAAGCCAGTTTTCATCCGGAATACTGGAGTTTTGTGGATAAGCGAATAGTTTTTTTAGATCTATTAAACTCCTGGGACGTTCACATTAAAAAGGGGGCTATACAATGAAAAAAATTTACTACATCCCGTTACTATTATTTCTATTTTTCAGTTTCTTAAGCTGTACTCTTTCTCCAGAAGAACCAGAAGGGAAGGATCCGGTTGAGGAAATAGGTGAGGAACAGCCGGCAGATGAAATTGATGTCGATCAGCCGCCAGAAGAGATAGGTGAGGAACCGCCAGAAGATGACATTGATAAGGATCAACCAGA
>CALJBY010000281.1 GCA_938024025.1 uncultured bacterium | reverse complement strand
CCCAATGGGTATTTATTCCCCAAAATTACTCTGGACCACGGAGGTGGAGTCTAGCATAATTAAGCAAGTATCTTTTTATTCTTCCCAAAAGGGGGACGTAGGTGCATAGACAACTTACGTCCATTTTTTCATCAGAATGCACGGATAGGATCAGTCATAATCAAATTCTTAACTCACGATTCAAGACCTGACTTCTAGACCCTTCTCCCTCAGATAGTCCTTTACCTGTCCAATGCTCAGAATACGATAGTGAAAAACCGAAGCTGCGAGCAGGACCTGCGCTCCGCCCTGAACAACACCCTCATAGAAATGCTCCAGCGTTCCTGCCCCACCCGAAGCAATGACGGGTAGGTCTACTGCATCGGAAATGGCCCTGGTGAATTCCAAATCATAGCCATTCTGTGTACCATCTCCATCCATGCTCGTTGGTAGGATTACGCCGGCCCCCAGTTCCTGACATTGTTTTGCCCAGGTTACGGCGTCCTGACCGACCGGTTTTGTGCCCCCGGAGACAACCAGTTCAAACCCGGAAGGCATCTCCTTGTTCCTTCTGGCATCGATGGCCACGGTTACCTTTTCCTGACCAAATTGCTGAGCCGCCCGTGTCACCAGATTCGGCTCTTTAACGGCAGCGCTATTCATGGAAATTTTGTCAGCGCCGGCCTCGAGAACCATTTCAATGTCTTCCAAAGTGGAAATACCGCCGCCTACTGTCAGTTGAAGGTCAATCACCGAGGAGACATTCTTGACCCATGCGAGTCTCGTTTTTCTGTTTTCTAACGTCGCGGCTATATCCAGCATGGCCAGCTCGTCGGCACCTTCCTTCTGATAATATACTGCGTTTTCAACAGGGTCACCCGCATCTTTTAGATCGACGAAATGTATCCCCTTTACTACCCGGCCTTCCTTCATATCCAGGCATGGCATAATTTTTACTACACTCATACTGTCTCCTTTCTGCAATTTGTGATTGCAAGGGAATCGACGACATTGTTGACTAAGTGGACTTGCTCTGAACCACGAAGAGCACGAAGAGTCATCACGGTAGTATTATTCAAATCGGTATGGTTTCTAAGTGAAGATATTTCTCAATAGGATCAAAATCTCTGTCATCATGCAACAGGGCAAAATGGTAGTGAAGACAAAACGTCCCAATGATAACATCAATCGTTTTTCGGACGGTAACATCTCTTTTCCTGAGATAACGATAATTTAAAACGCTTTCTATTGCCGTTTCTTTTCCTAACATCTCCATAAAGGGAAAATGTAATAATAATTTCTTAGCCGTTTTGAAATCTTTATCAATTTGAAAACCTTGCAAAACCTCAGTTAAAATAAGATCTCCTATTACAATCGGTTCATTCCCTAGAGCGGAATCTAACCAATCTGTTTGGGGAGTAACATTACCATTAAAGTAATCAATCCAAACTGAGGAATCTACTACTATCATTTGTCAATCCGCATCTTATCAAGATCACCAGTCCATTTTAATTTGCCGCGAAAATCCTTTATCTTTGCCTGGCGTTTAAACTGTACTAGTAATCTCAGACCCGCCTCAATAGCATCTTTTTTTGTGCGTAACCCGGATAATTTAAGAGCAGTTTTAATAAGTTGATCATCAATAACAACATTTGTTCTCATGCTTACCTCCCATGTGTATAAATAGTACTTATTATACACATGAAGAGAAATAAAAGAAAGTTTTATTTTCAAATCGGCGACGTTGTTGACTCGGTTGACTTACCCTTAAACACAAAGGGTAATTAGGGAGATGAAGAATAAGAAACTTCCCTATCCTGCAGGCAGCTTTATCCAACCCCGTCTGGCGTTTGGCTATCACTCCTCCCTTTTATATCTATCAACCTCACTGCCATCACCAGATATCAAAGTCAGTTCTTCCCCTTGCATAGAAATTTTTCCGACAACAATTTCAGGGGGGAAACCCTGGCGGTTAATTTCAAACCGTACATTCCCCTTGTCATGGAAAGTATATGTGCCACTTACTGCCATTCCCTGATTATCAACGGCCTTGAATCTACCATCCTTCCAAAATACTACTGTTGCTGTCTTTCCAACTTCCCGCCATTTCCCGACTACATCCGGCGTATTCACGCACGATATAATCAAGAAACAGGTGAAGATTGCCAGCAACCAATGAAAGCTATAGTTATAGTTTATCATGGGGCCTGTTTAAGGGTTGGAATCACATCGGATAAAAATGGCTAACGGGAAAAGCCCTGGGCATTCATCTCATGTCCCCGATGAGAGCGCGAATGGTTGCTTCCTGAGATTCAATACTCTCCGTGAGCCTGAACTGAACGAGCGCCCTGGCAAGATTGTGTTCCGGATACCTGGTCCTGAAGTATACATTGCCTTCCACATAGTCGGTAAAGAATCTCAACCCCAGTTCAAAAGCAATGAGCCGTATAGCATCGTAGAGATAGTCATAATCATTCTCGGTAAGGAATGCGCCTGCTATTGAGAAATAGCCCTGAAGGATAGCTTGGCAAAGGTCGGTTGCGAAGTGAACCGTTTCCCATTGCTCGGTTTCCTCTTCCAGCGGATTGCATCCCGAGCGGAGGCAGTCACCAATATCATAGTGCACCAGTCCAGGCTTGACGGTGTCCAGATCGATAATACTGATGGCATGTCCGTTGGCAGTATCCATCATAATGTTGTCGATCTTTGGATCGCCATGGATCGGACGAAGACAGAGCCTGCCGTGGGATTTGGCATCTTCAAGGACGTGCGCCCAGGAACTTCGTTCGCTTATAAACTGTAAGCAATACTTTACCTCGGGGGACTTCCTCACACTATGTTTCGCCATTACCGTATGGTAGTGCTGCAGGTAAGACGGGGTAATGTGAAACCCCTCCAGCGTGTCAACCAGCCTTTCAGCGGGCAGGTCACTTAAGAGATGCTGGAACATACCGAGAGCATAGCCTGCTTCCCTTGCGTGCTTACTGTCCTGGATGGTGACAAAGGACTGCGCGTCATCAATAAAGCTGAGCGCACGCCAGAATGCTCCATTGGAGTCAAGCCAGTGGTCCTGTCCGTCCTCTGTCAAGAGCACACGCGGTACTTCCCAGCGGTGGCCCGCATCAAGGGAGACGTCCTGCAGGCGTTTGTGAATATGCTCGGATACAGTACGCATGTTTAGCATGATATATTCCGGTTGACGAAACACCTGCGTGTTGACGCGCTGGAGGATAAAGTGCTTTTCTCCTGTGGTGTCCATGGTCACCAGGAAGGTCTTATTGATATTGCCATTCCCGAATTCTCGGATGTCTGTAACCTTACCGATTGTCTTAAATCGTTCTGCAACGGCAAGAAGATTATCCACGGTCTTACCTCTGGTCTTGAGATCTGTGCAGCATAATGTTAGAATCTGCTGACGACCGGGGGCCTTGCAAACCACCTGATCTGATGGTAACGAGTTCCTGCTAAGGAGTCCAATGAAACACGAGCGTCAAACGTAGATGTGACCCCCTATCATATGAATCTCCATCGCTATTTAGAAAAAAAGACGGAAATCACAAAAAGGAGTTTGTCACATGCTCCCCGGGAAATGTGCCTTCGCTGCTTTCGTGCACAAAAAAGCTGTTTCTGCGAGAGTATTAAACCTTTTTCGACCAATGCTCATTTTGTCATTCTCATGCATCCCAAGGAAGCTCGCAAAGGGAGAAATGGGACAGGACGACTGGCTGAGCTCTGTTTAGAAAACGCCCGTATAGAAGTAGGTATTGATTTTACTCAGAATCCCGTTGTTAATTCCCTCTTGAACAATCCCGGACTCTATCCCCTCCTCCTTTATCCAGGAGTTCACTCTATCAATATTAGCGAAAAGGGATTCCCCCCGTTCTTGAGGGAAGAAAAAAAACTTCTTTTCTTTATCATGGACGGGACCTGGTCCCTTGCAAAAAAAATCATAACACGAAGTAAAAATCTCCATTCACTTCCCAAAATTGCTTTCACTCCTGAAAACCCTTCCCGGTTTATCATAAAAAGACAACCTACTGCGTGCTGTCTATCTACAATAGAGGCGCTCCACACCCTCCTTAAGCTTCTTGAGAGAACGGGTCTGGAAACCTTAAAGGGACGCCACCGAATTCTTATACAGGCATGTGACAGCCTCGTTAACTATCAGCTTGCCTGTATTAAAAATAATCGTGTACAGGGATTTCGGCGATCCCCCTTTGAAGTACCGCACAACATACTGCCCACCGTAAAATGAAAACGGAGGTATCTTTTCCTGTGGCAAACGCCAAGCACGTTCTACGGGGAATCCTCTTGTTCTTTGTTCAATCTATACTTTTTTATCTTCTGGTATAAGGTCTTTCGGTCGATTCCCAATAAACTGGCAGTTTGTCCCCTGTGGCCCTTAGTCTCTTTGAGGACTCTCTCAATGTGCTGTTTCTCCAATTCCTCCAGGCTGTAAACCTTGCCCGTGGGCGCCATAGCCTTCGCCTGTTTATGCTCGACAAACCAGGGGAAGCATCCTGGAAGCAGCGTATCGCCGTCTTCTAAAATCAGTGCCCGTTCGATGGCATTTTCCAGTTCCCGCACATTCCCTGGCCATTCATGCCCCACAAGAAGTTTCATTGTTTCAGGCTCAACCCGTGTGATGGGCGTCTCTCTTTTCCTGTTAAATTTTTTCAGCAAGTGATGCACCAGAAGGGGGATGTCCTCTTTTCGCTCTCTTAGTGGGGAAATGTGAATGGGAACAACGTTGAGGCGGTAGTAGAGGTCCTCCCGGAAGGTTTTTTTGGCAATGGCCTGCCTGAGATTCTTATTGGTCGCAGCAATAATGCGTACATCAACTTTGATCGTTCTCTCACTGCCCACAGGCTTTATCTCTTTTTCCTGGATCACCCTGAGCAATTTCGCCTGTATATCAAGACTCAAGTTTCCTATTTCATCAAAAAAAAAGGTGCCACCGTTCGCCAGTTCAAAACTGCCATATTTTGCCTGAATGGCGCCGGTGAAAGAACCCTTTACATGGCCGAACAATTCGCTCTCGAGCAACGTCTCCACCAGGGCAGAACAATCTACGGTTATAAATTCTTTTTCGTCCCGCAGGCTATAATTATGTATTGCTCTTGCGATGAGCTCCTTGCCGGTCCCACTTTCTCCGGTGATCAGAACGGTGCTATCGGTGGGAGCAGTCCTCCGCACAAGTTCATAAATGTTACGCATGGCCTGGCTCTGGCCGATAATAACATCCGTTTCATTTTTTGCCTTTAACTGATGGCGGAGATGCTGGTTTTCAACAATGAGATGCTTTCTCTCCAGTGCACGGTTAATAGCAAATCGCAATGCGTCGGGAGTAAACGGTTTTGTAATATAGTCATATGCTCCCAGCTTAATGGCTCTCACTGCTGTTTCTATAGAAGGATATCCTGTCATTATCAGGATAGTGATTCCAGGATCCATCTCCTTAAGCCTGCTGAGTGTCTTAATCCCTCCCATGCCGGGCATTTTTAAATCAAGGAGGACAAGGTCATATGATTCGCGATCACACTGCTCAAGAGCTGCCTCACCGCAGTCAGCAGTGAATACGTTGTAGCCTTCTTTAACCAAAATCCGGGAACAGCTGTCATGCATGATCTGTTCATCATCAACCACAAGTACGCTAAGTGCTTTTCTCGGCTCCTGCTTCATCTACCTGTTTCCATAGGAATGGGCAAATAAATAGTAAAGGTGGTGCCCTTACCGGAACTGCTGGTGACGTCTATATTTCCATGGTGACTCTGGATGATCCCATATGATGTACTTAGACCAAGCCCCGTGCCCTTGCCCACCCCCTTGGTAGTAAAGAAGGGGTCAAATATTTTTGACTGTATTTCAGTGGGTATTCCTGTTCCCTCATCTTGAAAGGAAATGAAAATCGACGATCTATCGGAGGTAATCCCCGTTGTGATAGTAAAAGCCCCGCCCCCTTCTGACATAGCCTCAGCGGCGTTGACCATCATGTTCATAAACACCTGCTTTATCTGGTTCGCATCCCCTTCAATAAAGGGAAGGGTTTGATCCTGGCGCTTAATGATCTTTATATCATGGAAGAGCACTTGTTTCTCTAAAAAGAATAGTCCATCAAGAATGGCTTTGTTAATATCTACCGGTTCAAACCGGGAGTCCGTTTGGCGACCGAATTCCAAAAGGCTCTTCACTATCTCTTTACACCGGGTTGCTTCCTCAACGATCTTCTGCAGATCTTGAACCCGGGGATCTTTACTGGCTTCAAAATCCTCCATAAGCAGGCTCGCATAAATGAGTATCCCTCCCAGTGGATTATTGATTTCGTGAGCAACACCCGCTGCAAGACTCCCCAGTGAAGCCATTTTTTCTGATTGGAGCAACCTCACCTGGGCATCCTGCAACTCCTTCTCTATTTTTATCTTTTCCCTCAGGTCGGTAAATATGCCGAGTGATGCGAGCTCCTTTTGTCCTTCATAAACAATTGAGGCAGAAAGGGATACGGGTATTTCCTCATTGTGCTTACCAGAGACCGTCAGCATATAGTTCTCCAGCTTGCCACGATCACCGTACTCATCACCCCTCAATTTTTTCATAATCTCCCGGGCCATTTCCAGAGAATAGAATTTGCTCACATGAAACTTCCCGATCACCTCCTCTGTCGGGTATCCGGTTAACCGCGCCGCAGCCTTGTTAAAGAAAATGACCCTCCCTCTCATATCAGACACAATTATACAGTCTGCTGAACTCTCAAGCAGGTTAGTAAGAAAACCATGCTTTTCCCGCAGCTCCTGTTCCATCCGGATGCGCTCTGAAATATCAATGTTGAGCCCCTGATATCCTATCACCTCCCCCTTTTCGTTCTTTATGGCTTGGGTAGTCAGGAGAATCGGAATGGTCTCTCCATTTTTCTTTTTGAAGGCGACCTCATAGTTCTTTACGTATCCATCTTTCTCAATGAGGCGTTGGAACTCTTTTCTATCTTGAGGAGTGACATATAAATCCTTACTGATATCAAGTTTCAGAAATTCTTCCTTGCTTTCATAGCCCAGTATTTTTAAAATTGCCGGATTGCAGTCAATAAACTTCCCCTCCCTGGTAGAAATGGATATCCCCTGATCTATGTGTTCGAAAAGTTCCCTGTATCTCTTCTCCGATTCCTTAAGCTCCTTTGTCAGCTTCTGCTGAACCGATATATCTCTCAAATAAACAAACGTTTTTTTGTCACCCGAGTGCATCTCGTAATGAGCACAACACATTTCTGTGACTGCCTGTGAGGAGGTAGTCGTTTTAATTTCTACCACCTGGCGTGATTTATCCGTACTGGTGACACATGCCTTTCTGAGAGACTCGAACACCTCTTTGTTCTCACCAATAAGAAAATCAGTAAAGGTTTTCCCAACCAGGCTTTCTTGCTGGTAGCCAGTAATGTTCGAAAACATTTTGTTCACAAACTCAATGCGGTCATCCTTATCCAAAACCAGAATACCTACCTCACCCCTATCTGCAATAGCCTGAAACATTTGTGCAGCTTCAGATACATCTTCACCTGATTTTTTTGTTTTAGACTGAGTAACCATGATGCTAGGCCCTCATTGTAACATCTGTCATTAATTATTATAAATCCCAAACTCTAACCAAATCAAAATTTCTAACCACGAAGCACACGAAGAAATCCAACAAGATGCATGAGAAAAATTACCTGCAAAATAATATCTTTATCTACGAATATCCGAGGAAATCTGCAATCCGCAATTGGAAGTTCATTACTCCAATTCTCCAACACGCCATTACGCGAGTTTTTCATCACGTTATGAGATTGCTTCAGTCGTGTTACTCTTTCGCGCCCTGAAGGGTGGCTACTTCATCCTGAGGAAGTGCCCTTGGGGTGCAATGACAGCATGACTCTCATCCCCCCCAGGAGGAGTAAAGGGCAGTCAAGCATTATGGACAATTTTAGGGTATAAAGCAGAAGAGTGCAAGAAATAAAACCTTACACTCTGGTAGGCACCTTTTGGTACTGGGGGCTTTAGAAAGCTAGGCCTCATTTTCAGGGGCTGGGAGAACGGGTAAAATGGTGACGAAAGCCCGGTAGACAAAAACAATCGTAGCGATAAGACCAATGGTAAGGGCAAATTCCCCTATGGCAGGGATATATGCCTGGGCAGCATAGAGGGGTTCGTAGGCTATGAAAAAGACGGTAGACCGGTTTAAGAGGATGCCCACAACATACATAGCAGCAGCAATAAAGAGCCCGCGGGGCGAACGGCGAATATCAGAGGACATCAGCATGAAAAAGGGGACCACCGTCAGCAGGCCGAACTCAATCCAGAACATGATGACGGGAAGCGCATTGTCAAAGAGATAGACGTAGGTACCCCTGAAAAACATGTCACCGAGTTTTGCAGCAATATAGATACCCAGGAGATAGGGAATAATCTTGGAAATGGGGGTTAAAATGTGCATTTCGGGTTTCCTCCCCATCATCCTGGTTGCAATCATCGACTCGAACACAATCATGGTAATGCCCACGGCAAAGGCAGATGTCAGGAAAAAGAGCGGCCCCAAAAGTGAACTGTACAGGGGATGCAGCTTATAGGGGGCTATAACCAGCAAGGTTCCCAGGGAAGACTGGTGAGCACAGGACAGCACAACCCCGGCAATGATAAAGAGAAACATGATCTTTCCCAGGATGTGATCTGCAAACCTGAGCACCATGTCTATGGGATCATTGAAGCGGGCAAGTTTACCCGGAAGGTTGACACGACCGATAAACCGCTCGCACACAATGGGGGCAAATTCCAGGTAGAGAACCGTCAGGTAGATCATCACACAAATGCCCACTTCGAACAGCACCGAGTTACCCTGCCACATGAAGGGCATTGCAGGGTGCCAGATGTTATACCACCGGCCGAGATCAAACATGAGACCGATACCCACAAAGGTATATCCCAGCATGGCGGTCAACAGGGCAGGCCTGATGACCGCGTGAAAATGCTCCCGGTTAAAAATATAGACCAGTGCACCGGAGGTAAATCCTCCGGCTGCCAGGGCAACACCGGTAGCTACATCAACCCCGATCCAGAGACCCAGGGGGTACTGGTCATTTAAATTGGTGGCTGCCTCCAGACCAAAGAGCATCCGGTAGAGCCCAAAACTCAATCCGCCGACCATGATGGCGGTCAGAATCTTCATCCCGGTAGTAAAAAACTTTTTATCAAGGGGTGCAGCGCTCTCGTGTTCGCTCATAATTATCCGTATTATTCCTTTTCCTGCTTCTTTCTATTTTTTAAAAACCACATAATGCTGCCCAGAGTTGCATACAAGCCGAGTGGTGGAAGAAACCACTTAAAAATGGCATGCTGAATGGGTTCGGTATAGCCCGGTGCGGGGTGATACCCCAGCTTGGGAAAATCAATTTCTGTAAAGGGAATGGACGATAAATAGAGCCACGCAGTTCCTCCTACTTCCTTCTCACCGTAGATATGAGGGACATAGCGGTCGGGATACTTCTCTATTTTTCCCTGGGCCTGCTTGATGAGATCATTTCTCTTCCCAAAGGTCATGACCTCCATGGGACAGGACTGTACACAGGCAGGCATCTTGCCTTTTGTCAGCCGTGTATCAAAGCAGAAGGTACACTTTCTCACCTGTGGTGTCAGCACATTATCAAACTCATATCCGGGAACCTGAAAAGGACATGCAGCCATACAGTAGCGGCAACCGATACACTTCCATGCATCATAGATAACTGCACCGTTCGGTTCCCGCGTAAAGGCTTTAACGATGCAGGCAGAGACACATGCGGGATAGAGACAGTGCATGCATTGAAATTTTGTGTAAACAGGGCTTGCCGGGTTTGCAGGATTATTAGAGCGGTTAACGACCGTGTAGGCTCCGAAGTCCATGCGTCTTCTCTCTTCAAAGACCGACTTATCCTTAAACCACTCAGCAGGTCTGCGGGGCAGGTCCTCATTTATTTCGTTGCAGGCCTTTTCACAGCTTCGACATCCAACACACAGGGTTGTATCAACCAGCACACCGTACTGATCCGGGCTGACCTGCAAGCGGGAAGCCTCTGCGGTTCCATCTTTACCAAAGACTGCCAGACTTGAGGCCCCGGCTACCTGCTTTAAAAATGTTCTCCTCTTAACTTCCATGAATTCCTTATTGCACGCTTATTACTTTTCTGATTCCTGTAGGTTCAGATCCCTTCTCTTCATGACATCCCGCACAATCCTGGG
>CALJBY010000280.1 GCA_938024025.1 uncultured bacterium | reverse complement strand
GAAACGCCCTCCCAGGTTATTAACACGCTCCTTCATTCCCAGTATACCTGAACCCTGGGAGTAATTTTCTCCGAGAACAGAGGTTTCCAGTGCAAATCCCTTCCCGTTATCTTCAATGGTGGTAATGAGTGTTCCATTCTTCTTGTTGAGCGAGATGGAGACCTCTTTTGCCTGTGCGTACTTGGCGATATTGGTGAGTGCCTCCTGTACGATGCGGTAGATGACTGTTTCAATCTCAAAGTCAAGCCGCTTATGGAGGGCGACAGCCTTAAAGGTAATGGGGATGCCAAGGCGTTTGGTATAGCTTTCAGTATACCAGCGCAAGGTGGGAATCAGCCCGAGGTCATCCAAAATCGACGGCCTTAGGTCACGGGCTAACCGGCGTAAATTCTCGAGGGTGCACACCAGGAGGGAACTCGTTTCCGCCAGGCTTGTTGACACCGCTTCCAGGTTTGAGGGCAATCTTTTTTCGAGCATCTCTAAATTGATCTTTGCCGCAACCAGGGCTTGACTTGCTTCATCGTGTAACTCTCGAGAAATCCGTTTTCTTTCCTCTTCCTGGGCCTTGATAATTTCGGAGGAGAGGATTTGCAGGTCCCGCTCATGGTGCTTCAGGGAATCCATGAGCATGGCATTTTCGATCACGACCCCGATATGATTTCCAATAGTGAGCAGCAGTTGTACCTTGCCAGGATCAAAGGTGGTAGAGACGTAGCTTGTAACATTGAAAGCACCGATTAATCTATCCTTCACCGTAATGGGAACACTTACCGCTAACTTCATCCCTTCCGGAGCCCGGTAAGAGGTTAATTTGGTCTTTTTAGTGACGCTTTCAAGGATCACTGCTTCGTGGTTTGCCAGTCCTTTCCCCATCAAGCCTACCCCCAGTCTGATTTTTTTAAACTTTCTGCAAAAAAGGGGAGAGAGGCCTTTCTTAACCCGCAACACCAAATCTTCACTCTCTTTTGATTCTCTCATATAGATACCGCCACCCTCACAATCCATAACTTCCAAAACCTTATCCAGGGAAGTGTTGAGTACGCTGTTAAGTTCCAGGGTTTGATTGACGGTATGACCGATCTGGTTTAAGACTGAGAGTTCCCTGTTCTGTTGGATGATATTCCTTTCCATGGTGGCCTTTTCTGTTATGTCTTCAAAGATGATGGCTATCATCTTTTCCTCGGAGAGGAAATAGGCCTGGATATTCAGGAAGCGAGGATCGTTCCCCTGTTGAGCAGGGTTGTATTTGTAGCGCTCAATAGCTATTCTTTTCCTGCTGCCATTCGGGTTGGCTGCTATCTCTTCCACTATCTCCTTTAAAGCAGGCACAATCTTCAGGAGCGCACGTCCTTTAAGGTGCGCTGTGTGATAACCGGAAATTTTCTCCGCGGCTTTGTTCCAGTAGAGGGTGGTAAACCCCTTGTTTTTCTTGCCGATCCAAATGCCTTCCTTGAGGTTCTCGACAACATTTTTATAGAGTTTATAGAGATAGGTATCCTCTTCGAGGGGCTGTATCGTCTGTGCGGTAGTTTTTGATGGACTTCCCATGCTTCTTGAATCCTCTTGTTCTTAGAGCCGGGCAAGGTGGCCAAGCTGTCGTCTGATCTTTGGTTGTTTACGGGACTATCAAAGGTTGTGCCGGTAATTCTACCAGTGGCCCTTGTAACGTTCCATAGTTTGATAAAAAAATCAACTACTTTTAGAAGAACAGTGGCAGCCTCGGGATCATCCGGGGACAAAAAATAAGGGTACTTTACCGCAGAAATAGGTGCAATAGCTTATGGACAAATGGTAAATACGCATGGAAAATAGCAAAGGTATTTTTTTACATAATAAAAAATAAAACCTTTGAGAAAAAAGATAAGCTGTGTTATCCTCTGCGCCACCATTGAGTAGATACTGTAAAAATTAGATGCAGTCGTCCCCCTTTCTTTGAGGACTCTCTCATGAGTTATCCCCCATCCTGCTTCGTAGTCCCAATCGGTAAGGAGTAAGCTGTGGGATTTTTTTATGCATTTAGCAGATAATCGTTACCTGGTCAGACAGTAGACGACAGCTTTTCCGACCTGTCCGGCAAGGATTTTTTCCTAAGTCGTTTAAGAAGGTGATCACAAATAACTCCTTTGAGGTGAGGTGCAATGGATAAAGGCTCTGTTGGGTTTGACAGGAAATTTGCCATATGGATACTTAAGTACCGTATTCCCCTAATAGTATTAATTTTTCTCTGTTCCTCCGTCTTTGCGGCCCGCTTTGCCGGCCTTAAAATTATCACGAAGCTTGAGGATTTTGCCCCCCAGGGCCACCCCTATGTAAAGGTGCAGAGGATGATGGAGGACTGGTTCCAGGGGGGGAACATGGTCCAGATTATGCTGGAGGTGAAGGAGGGTACCATTCTCAAGCCGGAGATCCTGGAAAAACTGCTGAGGATCAACCGGGAAGTGCTCTTTCTGGAGGGAGTCATTTCTGCCCGGGTTCATTCCATTGCCGATAAAAAAGTGAAGATGACCAAAGGGGACCCGGAAGGGTGGATGGCCCGCAGGCTTATGGCTATGGTCCCCCGGGATAAGGAGGAGGAGGAGACACTCAAAAATTCCATTTTGGGAGACGACCTCCTCTATGGAAAACTGGTTTCGAAAGATTTTAAAGCCGCGCTTCTCCGGGCAGAATTTAAGGAGGATGTGGAGTACCATGAGCTCTTTAGCGCCTTAATGGACATAAAAGAGGAGGAAGATGACGAAACGGTCGACATACATATCTCAGGCCGACCGGTTATGCTGGGGTGGATCGACTTCTATCAGCTGCAGCTTCTTCCTATTTTCCTCCTTGCCTTCGCTATCATGGCAGTGCTCCTCTATACCTCTTTCCGCAGTATACGGGGGGTGATTCTGCCCCTCTTCACCTCGTTTGTCAGCGTTGTCTGGGGGATGGGTATCCTGGGACTACTCGGGTTCCAGCTTGATCCCATGGCTTCCATTGTCCCCTTCATCATTCTGGGTATTGGTGTGAGCCACTCGGTGCAGGTGATCCAGCGGTACTATGAAGAATGCCGGAAGGGGAAGGACTCCAAAGAAGCCTCTGAAGAGGTTGCCACCGTTCTTTTCAAACCCCTCTTTGCCTCTATCACCACCGACGGGTTTGCCTTTCTCACCATGATTGCGGTTAGGATTAAACTGCTGAAGGTACTGGCCCTCTGCGGCAGCCTCTCTATCCTCAGCATACTGCTCAACGTGCATATACTCATGCCTGCACTCCTCTCCTTCCTGCCTACCCCGAGCAAGGAACAGGCGGAGCGGGCAGGCAAGGCGCCATGGCTCAACTGGTTTCTCACAAAGGTGGCAATCGCATCCACCAACAAACGGGGGGCCTGGTGCATGATAGGTGGATTTCTCCTGCTGTTGATTTTAGGAATCTGGGGAACGGCAAAAATGGAAATTGGTGGAAGGGCGCCGGGAGCGGGTGCATTCTATGACGATTCCCCCTATGCAGAGCAAACCCGGGCAATAGGGAGAAAATTTGCCGGTGCCGTCTCCTATAATCTGGTGCTTGAGGGAAGAGAACCAAACGATATCCAGCACCCCGGGGTTATGACCGATATACGGAATCTCCAGGAATTTCTTAACCTGGATGCCAAGGTGGGTGACAGCCTGTCCCTCGCAGACTACGTAAAGCGGATGAATGTGGTGGTACACGGTGGAGATGAGCGGCTCTACTACCTCCCGAGAATTGGAGATCCGGCGCTTGGTTTTTACGAGAACACCGACCGGGTAAAACTGGCGGTTGGAGAAGACCTCTTTATCTACAGCATGGGGACCTGCGGGGAATTTGATTTCATCGTTGACTATGAATACCGGAAAACCAACGT
>CALJBY010000279.1 GCA_938024025.1 uncultured bacterium | reverse complement strand
ATGACGAGCGTGAAACCTTCTTGATGGGGATGTTCAACCTGGCCATGGCCAGTGCGCCTCGCATAGCAGAACTGATTGATCTCAGCGGCAGACACCATCTGCTGGACCTGGGGGGAGGGCCGGGCACCTATGCAATTCATTTTTGCATTGCCAATCCTGAACTGAAGGCAGCCATCTTTGATTTTCCCGAGTCCAGGTCCTGCGCTCTCCGCATGGTGCAGCAGTTTAACCTGGAAGACCGGATTGGCTTTATGCCAGGTAACTACCTTGAGGAGGAGATTGGGGGAGTATATGATGTTGCCTGGTTATCCCACATCCTCCATGCGGAAGGAGAAAATGACTGTAAAAAGATTATTCAAAAAACCATGTCAGTAATGGAACCGGGTGGTTTGATGCTTATCCAGGACTTTATTCTGGATGACAGTCAGGATAACCCCCTTTTTCCCGCACTTTTTGGACTAAACATGTTAATTAATACTCCACAGGGGCAGTCCTATTCGGAGGCCCAGATTATCACTATGTTAGCGGAAGCCGGTGCAAAGCAGGTGAAACGACTTGCTTTCCAGGGGCCCAATGGCGCAGGTATCATTTGTGGAACGGTATGAAGCTCAAAAACAGAAATACAGAAAAATAGGGACAGCGCCCATTATTTACAAAAGAAAAATAGGGACAGCGCCCATTATTTACAAAAGAAAATGCCTAAAGTGACTACATTTAAGAGATGAAATCCAAAATCAGAATTCCAAAATCAAAAATGTGATGGCCTGCTAGCGTGCAAGCGTAATAGCCGTACAATGTACAAACCCATCACTCCACTACTTCACCACTCCATCAGCTTCCCAGATTGCCGTACATAATGAGGTGGTTGTTAGAGTGATAGTCACCTTTTCTTTTGGAGGCATGTATGAAGAAAGAGATTAAACCGGACTTCATGTGGCATTTAAATGATGTAATTCTCACCTTTCAAATAACGATTGTTACAACCGTTAATGAAAAGGGACAGGTGAACGCGGCACCCTTTGGCCTTACCTTTCCTTTTTGTTCAAGCCCTGAGAGCCCTCAAATGCTTCTCTGCTCCAACAGTGTGTGGCACACGTCACAGAATATAGAGGCCACCGGTGAATTCGTTCTTAACTATGCGTCGTATTCACTGAGGGAGAAAGTGGTTCAAACCGGTCTTATGTTTTCAGAAGGAGTAAATGAGCTGGAAAAGGCGGGATTGACTGCACTGCCCGCTCTTTCCGTGAAGCCACCCCGGATTGAAGAGTGTTTTCAACACATTGAGTGTCGTCTCAATCACATTATACGTCCAAGTGAACATCAAAATAACTTTGTGGGTGATATACTTGCTATTTCTGCAAACGAAGATCTTATCATGAGAGGACAGGAGGAAATGGTAAGATCCGCTGATCCACTCTTTCTTTTTGGCATGGATATCACTACCATGGAAGGTAACTATTCACGTGTGGGCGAGACGACGACCTACGCTCCCCCCGAGAAGAATGTAGAGTGACAACGCTGAGAGGGAACTGTTATGAGTACGGAACAATTAACAAAACATCTTGAGCTCTCTAAAACCGGCTTTAGTGCTCTTGGAAAGGTTATTGCTTTTGCCTGTTCCCGTTGCGGTCTCTGTGCCAGCATTTGTCCAACAGGAGCAATAGAAATGCGGGAAACCATCCCCACTCTAGTGGGTGAGTGTAATAAGTGTGGTTTCTGTTATCAGGGATGCCCCCGAAGTTTTTATCCTCTAAGCAGGATTAAACAAAAGTATTTTGGAAGGGAAGACAACGAAGTTGAAAAAAGGGTAGGGCGGTGTGTTGATCGATTCACGTCACGCTCGCTGACTGATGAGATCTTTGAACAGGGTGCAACCGGTGGTACGGCTACTGCGCTGCTGTATTATCTCCTTGAGAGGGGTGAAGTGAATGCTGTTCTCCACCTGGGATCCATTCATAAAGACTGCTATATCTGTCATCACGCACAAACCATCGTTTCCACTCGTCCTGAAGATACCTTGAGGGGGTGTCGTTCAAAAAATCAGCTGACCCCGATTCTTCATGACCTCAAGAAGGTTGCTCACTACGAACGGTTTGCGGTAGTGGGGCTTTCCTGTCACGTCGAGGGACTGCGTAAACTACAGGCCATAAAAGATGACCCTGAACTGCGTGAACTTTTTAAGGGGCTCTCAAAGGTAGCTGAGAAGCTTATCGGGAATCTAAAGATCGTGATAGGGATCAACTGCTTTGCCAGTACTAAGTATGGTGCCATTGACAGCATTTACCGGAAATTGGGTGTGCGTGAAGAAGAGGTGATAAAATATGCTGAGGATACTAAAAAGTCACTCTATCAGTTGTTGAACGAAGGGAAAAATTTCCTCTGGTATGTCGAAGATGGTATCATGACTAAAAAGGGGAGATACTACCCCTTTAAGTATACCGATTTTCTGGATGAAACGATTTCCATGGGATGTATGGTATGTCCCAGCTTCATAGTCTGTAAAGAAGCGGATGTGAGTATTGGGGTGACCGCTTCTGATATTCGTCTTCAGGAATTTGGTTACAATAGTGTTTTTGTTAGAACCACGGAACTCAGAAACGTGTTCCACGACATGATTTTGGAGGGGACATTGCTCAGGCGGAAGATGTGGGATAACAAGGGTACTCTGTTGAGAAAATTTGTGGAGTGGGTTATTCCCAGCAAGGATGTTATCGGGTTTAGCACGTACCTGGAAACGGGGAAATGGAGTCCTTCACAGGATGCGTATGGGTCCGCCTCTTCAACGCACAGCGGGAAGGTTATGGGGCTGCAGAGACTCTTTTTGACGCAAACGGTAAAGAGAAAGGTTATGTATACACCCGCCCTCAAGGCACTCAAGGAGACCGATAAACATTATCCGGTAGTGCTGTAGGCCAGGAGTCAGGAGGTAAGAAGAGAAATGCCTAAAATGAACTCAATTGCCTAGAATGCCTAAAATTCAAATGATCAAAAACCTGTTTTGAATTTTGAGTATTAGTATTTTGGGTTTGTTTGGGATTGCGTGCTTAGTGTTTTTGATTTATCTTTGATGAATCTTGCATCTTGTATCATGCATCCGGTATCCTAAAAATGAATAGTGTTAATTGAAAAGGGAAAAACAATGATACTCTGTATTAATGGGAGCCCCAAACCGAACAGTAATGTGCGCCGAATGCTCGAGACCATTGGAAAAGGCACTGGCCGTGAATATACCATCGTTGATCTGGCCAAACTGACCATCCAGCCGTGCACTGGTTGTGTCAAGTGTGGGGCTACTAATAGATGTGTTCAGAGAGATGATATGGCTCCCCTGTACGATAAGATCGTGGATGCCGAGGCACTGGTCGTGGGTGGCATAACCTACTTTGCTCATCCCAATGCATTTACCCGAACTTTTTTAGAGCGGATGTTCCCTCTGCGGCACCGGCACCCTCAAACTATGGGCAAACCGGTTATAGCAGTAGCCGTGGGCGGTGATGAAGCCGAGCAGACTGCCCAGGAAATTGCTTACCACTTAGAAAGTTACTTCAACTGTACTGTCGTAGGCACGCTTTTTTTTTAACAGTGCAACCCCTCCCTGCTTTACCTGTGGTTTTGGCACGACATGCAAGTACGGTGGTCCAGCCCGTTGGATGTCTCCTGAGGAGTTTGAGGCTTTTACCGAAGTTACACCGGACATGTTTAAAAAATTTGAGGATAGCACCGATCTTCTGGCAGACTGTAGTAAAATGGCCAAGCAACTGGTTGCGGCAATTCACGCAGCACGCAAAGATCCATCTTAAGGAAGGAGGAAAGGCTTATGACAGTAAATATTGATACCTTCGACATGAGCAGTCTCATCGTTGAGAAACTGAAGGAGGGATATGGTGAACTGAAGGAAGTGCCTTCAAAAATGCCCGCCATGGACCGGTTGGGAGAAACCACCTGGTATGATCCGGGAGAAGGTGCACGGGCATCATTTCAGAGCTTGCGGGTGCAGGTAATCCGGGATGTGGAAATAAAAAACTTCTTTAACCGGGAAAAGCTCGATAGGTCTAATTCATTTATCATTACCCTGATGCCGGACCCTGCGATTCCTCTGCCACTTTATGCCGCTGATGTTGATGTTCACAAGGGGAAGTATGTTCACATTATCACTGACCTTATTCCCCTGTCGAAAGATCCGGCCTATCGTAAAAAATATGAGGAGCCGGTGAGAAGGTTAGGAGAGAAGTATAAAGACCTACCGGGACTGATCCATGAGGTTACAGAAGATGTTCAGAAGATCTATCCAGCACTTAAACAGTTTAAGACCTTTACCTCCGCCGGGTCCATTTTTGGCAATGTACCGGTAGCAGAGAGCACGAGCATAATTGATTTGCTCAGTGACTATGTAAGTCTGTACAGTGCTTATGTTCGAGAGAGTGCGGGATGTGAGCTGCTCA
>CALJBY010000278.1 GCA_938024025.1 uncultured bacterium | reverse complement strand
CGAGAGCTGGAGTCAGCGGTTCACAATCTCTTCGTCATCGGTGACGGTGCGGGGATCACCAGAGGATTACTCCAGGCCTCAGTGAGTGGCATGATAGCTGCTGCATCCATTGCCAAGCGCCTGCTCAAATAATGGATAGTCTATTTGCCCCATAGCGGTAACCTTTTCTGTGAACGCGTCCTTTCGTAACCTTCCCTTTCCGCGTGTGCTTTCCAGAAACAATTTAATGGTAAAAGTTTTTAAAATAACTTGACAGGTGTGGGTGAAACATATTATAGATATGAGTCTTTTATCCACCGGTGTTGTGCCATCGGGGGAGGGGTAGTGGAAAACTGGTTGCATCGTGACCCTCCTTCGTAGTGGGATGAGTATGTAATCGATATTTTATTAAGCTTGTAAAAAGGAGATGCATAGTGATTCGGATTGATAGGGAAACATGCGTTGGTTGTGGAGGCTGTGTGGATCTTTGTCCCCGGACAGCGATATGTTTCATTAAGGACCGGGCATTTGTTGATGTGGAATTGTGTTTAGAGTGTAAAACCTGTGTCAATGTCTGTCCGGTAAAAGCACCCCAGGCACTCTAGAGCCCTGCTACAGGGAATAAACGGAAAACGTTTTGTAGCTTATTACTTTTTTGAAAGGAGAAGGGATTTTGGAATCCAGCGTACGGTTTCAAAAAAAGATGATTGAATGTTCACTGCTTGAAAAAGACAGGGGGAAGCCTTTCCGTCCGGGAGATCGACTGGAATGGATCCCTGAGTGGGATCGAGACAAATGCATCCGCTGTGGGCTCTGTTATGTTTACTGCCCCGATGGTGCTGTCTATCGCATGGATGACGGCTTTTTCGAGGTAGACAAGGATAGGTGTAAAGGATGCGGTATCTGCCATAGAGAATGTTGGTTTGGAGCCATCAGCATGGCCGAGGAGGAATAGGTATGGATAAGTTCAGTCTTTATGTTTCAAACTTCCTGCCGTGTAAGGAATATTTCGTTCCGGTGAAGAACACGGCCTGTCCCGGATGCGGGCTCGCCCTCGCTATTCGGCAGACCTATAAGGCACTGGAGAAAGGGATTGAAAAGGCAACCTGGCAGTCCTTGCCGGGAAATGAAGCTGCCGGGAATGTCCCTGATCTATTTGGTGTGGGGAGAACGGAGGTTTCATTTTTACATATCCCGAAGAAAGGCAAGGCACATCTCATGTTGTGCCTTGACAATGAGGCAGGGGGATCATTGGATGATGCTCTGGAAAAGCCCATGCCATCCCTTGCGGTAGCTGAAGGCTTTTCCTATGTCGCCACTGCCTCTCCCAGTCACCCATTTGACTTATATGAAAAGGTGCGGAGGGGATTTGATGCTGAAGGTAATGCGTATGTACATGTGCTGTGCCCCTGCCCTGTGGGTTGGCAATTTGACCCGGACCTTACGGTTAAAGTCGCGAGGTGGGCAGTGGAAAGCAGGGCATTTCCTCTCTATGAGGCTGGTGGGGGCGCATATACTATTTCGATAGAGACACGGCAACCACGATCGTTAGGAGATTATCTAAAGGCACAGGAACGGTTTGCACATCTATCAGAACAAGAGATTGAGGAAGCCCAGGTTTCTGTTAATAATGGTTACAAAAAGCTGGAAGATGCTGTCCAGCAATATCTGGCAGTGGCGGGCTAAAACCCGTTTATCGGCAATCTGCTATTTTTGAAAGGAGCAACACAATGTCTGATCTACAATGGGCACCTGATGGGACGAAGATGTTTGAAAAACTTATGAATGCCGTTCCTGAAGCGATGCGAGACATGGTGAAACCCCAGCTGCTACAGTTTTTGACTGCAAAGGCCGCTGGGAAACCGGTAACGGGCGAAGTGGTTACCAGAATGGTTAAAGAAGATTTACCCGAGCCCCAAAAGGGCATGATTATGCAGGCCCTCGGTATTGCTAAACCGGCTGAAAAAAAGCAGAAAAAAAGGGACTTACCGCCTTCGGAGGGTGGTACCGTTCAATTGAAAGTGGAGGAAAACTGGGAAGGGAACAGTCAGTCCATGTTTGAATGTATGATCAAGGAAGTTCCGGAGGCGTTGAGAGATGTGTTCCGCGGCAAACTCATGGATGTTCTCAAACAGAAGGCGAAAGGGGGAGTCTTTCAGGAGTCCCACGTTGTTGAGATTGTAAACGAAATTGTTCCCGAACCGTTTAAATCTAACATCATTAAGGCATTTTCAACGATCGGTGGCGTGGATGTAAGTGCTGTTGGCAAAATAATTGAGCAATTCCCCGGGGGTCAGGAATCCCTTATGCCGCTGCTGCATGCTATACAAGCTCAATATGGCTATGTGCCTGAAGAGGCCCTTATGGTTGTAAGCCAAAAAAAGGGTGTTTTCATGAGCACCCTCTATAGATTGGTAACTTCCTTCCAGGCATTTCGTTCTGAGGAACCTAAAAAGTATCACGTGAGCATATGTAATGGAACCGGGTGCCATGTAAACGGCTGTGGAACGCTGCTGAAAAAGCTTGAAGAAAAAGTAGCTGACA
>CALJBY010000277.1 GCA_938024025.1 uncultured bacterium | reverse complement strand
ACCGTCATCAGATCCAAATACTCCAGATACTGTTCTGTTATAAGAGATATAGGGATATCATAAATATCAACCTCATTCTTCCGGATGAGGTACAGGAGGAGATCCAGAGGCCCTTCAAAAATATCCAGTTTTACTGTATAGTTCATTACACACCCTTACGGAACACCATGACAATCAGAACAGCTGAAAAAACATTCCCTGCGCGTTACCTGATATGAATGGCCTTCCTTACTTCATCCATAGTCTCTCGGGCAATCGTGCGTGCGTTCTCAGTGCCCCTGTTAAGTATTTCCGTGACCTTTTCACCATGCGCAAGATAGTACTCTCGCTTCTCTCTATAGGGAAGCAAAAAGGTCGTGAGATTATCTGTCATGAGCTCTTTACACTCCACACATCCAATACCTGCCTTTTTACATGCTTCATTGACCATACTGATTTGATCTTTGGAGCTGTAGAGCGTATGAAAAGTAAAAACATTACAAACGTCGGGATCTCCTGGATCTTTTCTCCTTTTTCTCTGAGGATCGGTAATCATTTGGGAGACCTTATCCTTAATACCTTCAGGAGACTCAGAGAGATAAATCGCAGTATTGTAGGATTTGCTCATTTTCCGTCTATCAATCCCCAGAACTTTTGACATCTCGGTTAAAATCTGTTCAGGCTCGGGAAAAACATTGCTGTACAGATGGTTGAACCGGCGGACGATTTCCCGGGTAAGTTCAAGGTGGGGCACCTGGTCCTTACCAACCGGCACCTTACTGGCCTTGTACATAATGATATCTGCCGCTTGAAGAACGGGGTAACCGAGAAACCCATAGGTGGTGAGATCTTTAGCTGTCATCTCTTCCTGTTGTTCTTTGTAGGTCGGATTTCTTTCAAGCCAGGGAAGGGGCACGATCATGGAAAGCACAAGGTGCAGTTCTGCATGTTCGAGAATGTTGCTTTGAACAAAGAGGGTGCTCTTCTCGGGATTAATGCCTGCGCTAAGCCAGTCTATAACCATATCCTGAATGCTATCCTTAATCACTCCTGTATTTTCATATTCGCTGGTGAGGGCATGCCAGTCCGCCACAAAGAAAAAACAGTCATAGTCATGCTGCAGTTTCACCCAGTTGCTTAACGTCCCATGTAAATGTCCCAGGTGCAATCTACCCGTGGGACGCATCCCACTCAACACGCGTTTTTTTACCACAGTCTTCGTCTCCAATACAAAGCTTACCCTCGACCAGCACTCACTACCACACAACTGCCAGTGCTTATTGTATCTACCAGATAAGTTTACCCCTGTCAATCACGATGAAAATGGTCTGCGGCAAGAAAGTTCTCTTTCACATAAGCAATTTCTTCCTGCCTGTTCTGTACCTTCCCATCCAGTTTAGCATCAAGGAGCGTATCCAATATTTTCTTATAAATTTTACCCGGTGGAAAACCCAGCTTTTTTAAATCTTCACCTGTTGTTTCTACGGTGGCATGTCGGAGCTGGGTCAGAAAGGTTGAAAGTGCCTTTTTAGCCTCTCGTTTAGTAACTTTGGCCATCAAATAAATAAGACATTCCGTCGAGAGGGAATTGAACAAATGGTAGAGCTCGCTATTTTTCAAACTTTTCTGCTTGACCATCTTCGAAAGGACGTTTTTTGTCTGCTCGCGGTTATGCAGCATTTCTTTTTGTTCTTTTCCCGGCATTGATAGACGCTTACACAAGTTTACCATCTCACTTTTGTTCAATCCCTCCAGCAGGGCCAGAAAGTATATTTTCCATCGTTCATAGGTATCTTCTAAAAAGGAGAGTTCATACCAGCTAATGACGTCACGTATCGTTTCACATAAAGCCCTTTTGGAATCATCAAAGGTGAATTTAGGATGAATGAATTGCACAATATTAAGTTCGCGCATCCTCACCAGGCTGAGGATTACTTCATCCTCTTGTAAGATGAGTATCAGTTCCGATAGCAATCTCCGTCCATCAAGGCGTTCCAAAAAATTGAACTTCACTGCATTTTCTATGAGGCTCTGTGTGAGTTTGCCAATGTGAAATCCGAATCGTTGCTCAAAGCGGATCGCCCTGAGAATTCTGGTAGGGTCCTCCACGAAACTCAAATTATGGATCACCCTGATAGTCTTTTGCTTAATATCCTTTCTGGCTCCAAAAAAATCAATCAATTCACCGAAAAAGGGAGGGTTCAAGCGAATGGCAAGCGTATTGATGGTAAAGTCCCGGCGGTACAGGTCAAGTTTGATGGAACTCATTTCAACCTGGGGTAGTGCAGCAGGATGCGCATAGTATTCCAGCCGAGCACTGGCCACATCCACTTTAAACCCATCAGGAAAGATAATGACTGCAGTCCCAAACGTTTTGTGAACCTTCACCCGTGCCTTCTTGTCTTTTGCAATAACCTTCCGGGCAAATGCAATGCCATCACCCTCTATCACAACATCAATATCAAAGTTATTACGGCGGAGAAAAATATCCCGTGCAAACCCTCCAACGATATAAGCATTCACTCCCATCCTTTCCGCTATGCTTCCCAGGTCTCTCAGCATATGCAGGAGCTTCTTCGGCAACTGCTCTTCCATCTGCCGCAGCATAATCTTCTTCTGCCTGAGCGAAGAAGAAGCTCCCTGTTCAAAGAGGTAGTGGGGTTCCTCTGACAAGTCGGTATGGAGGACCCTTAAGAGATCCGTTCGGGTAATGCCGCCAATCAACTTTCTTTTTTCAGTAACGGGAAGGAATCGCTGGTTGCTTTCGATAATAATTTCCTGAATAGTTGGCCATGGAGTTTCCGGATGCACCTCTGAAAAATCTCTGATCATATATTCTTCTACCGGAAGCTCTTTGAGCCCGTGGTGAGAAGCCTTTTCAATAACCTGGCGGGATATCAGACCAAGCAGACGTCCCCGCTTAAGAACAGGAAGCACATTAATATTATATCGGGTCAATATGTTTCCTGCCTCATTTAAGGTCTCAGCGGCATCAACTGTTTTTACCGGGAACGACATGAAATCCCGTGCTATGCGGGGAGGGTCTATGGTACGCTGGAGGATACTTTTCAGGCGTTCCTCAACTTGAAAGAGTGTTAAATCCCTAATGGCTGCTGAAGCAGCGCTGCTGTGCCCACCTCCTCCAAACTCTTTTGCTATTTCCCCCACATCAATTTCACGCCTTCTGCTTCTCCCCACCAGATACACACGATCCTCCATACGGGCCAGCACAAACAAAACATCAATGTGCTCCATCTCCCGCAACTTATGGACAAGCACTGCAAAATCACTCACGTAGGTTGCACTGGACACCTTTGCCACCACCACATCCACACCATTGATTGTTACGGTAGCAGCTGATTCAACCATTTCATTTAACAGGCTAATCTGTTCCGCAGTAAACTCCTTAATGAGAATATCAGATATAAGATTAAGATCTGCGCCTTTCGATAAGAGGTAGGCTGCAGCACGGTAATCATCCTTCCGGGTGGAGGGGAATGTCAGGCTACCGGTATCCTCATAAATCCCCAGCATCATGATTGTTGCTTCATCCGGTAAAAGTGCTATCTTTTTCTTTTTTAACACCTGGCAGAGGATAGTTACCGTCGCCCCAACTTCCCTTACTACTTCCAGTGACCCGTGGAGATCATCCTTTGCGGGAGGATGGTGATCGTAAATGTGAAGATCAACGCCTGGCTTATCAACAATGCTTGCAAACTTTCCAATACGATTTTTCTGGCGGATGTCAACCAGGATAACCCGGGTTACCTTTTTCAAATCAATGTCTCTGAGCTTCTCACACTTGAAGGCATAGAGTGCAGAGCTTAAGAAAAAATCCCTCAGGCTTTTTTCCTGACTGCCGGCAAATGCTAACACGGCATTGGGGTACAGTTTCTTTGCCGCTACCATTGAAGCAAAGGCATCAAAGTCTGCATTGACATGAGTTGTAATAACTTCCATTTTCTTCCGCGTATGATACGTTACAACTGATACAGGATTTACGATGTGTGATATGCACAGCTCAAGGAGTACGGGAGTGATGTGAGCGGGCAAGCTTGCAGGCTTGCTAGCTGAGAAGCTAATACCTTCTGACTTCTTTCTCCTGTCTCCTGACTTCTTGCTTCATCGCACATCTGTGTAAACCGTTAACATAGTCTATAAACTATTACAACTGGTCCAAAAAGGCAAGGTTATTCGCTGACTAAGGGGTGGAGTGGTCACAAAAAAAAGCGGGTTTATAAACCCGCTTTTTTTGCTTTTCTTTACTGAAACTGATCTGTTTTAACGAGTAGTACCTTTAGCCACTGGGCTCAGCTTTTCCCTGATCTTTAAAGACCGGTAGAATTAAAGTGCACACATAAAAGGTAATAAAGGGAAGTGAAAAGAGTATAAGCGATACCAGCATCCCCTCTTTTCCGAAAAAGGGGAGATCATAGTTCGTAAATCCTCTCAGGCTCTTGGAAAAGAGCTGTCCACCGATTACTACATTCCAGCGCATGGCAAAAACCTGGACCAAAATGAGGAAAGAAGAAAGGGTGGCAAAAGTTATTTTAGTAGAATCCTTGAGCGGTCGCAAAGCAACAATACCTAAAAGAATCAAAGGAATGAATGCGCCGATGTAAACCTGCAACCAATTATAGCTAAACCGAAGTTTTTCCGATAGTAATACTGAAATAATTCCCCACGACTCTTCGGCCATATACCCCATGGTGAGCACTTGCAATTCTTCAAGGGTAACGGCGAGGATCAGAAACCCCCAGAAGTATTTACAGAGGGCGTGAATACAGGGGACATTAATAGCCTGCTTCTTAACCTTCATCACAAACAGGTACATGAGTATCAACATGGCGATTCCTGAGACTATCGCCGATAAGAGAAAGATAAGGGGCATAAGTGGTGTAGACCACCAGGGGTTCGACTTGATGGCACCGAAGATAAACCCCACATAACCGTGAAGAACGCAGGCAGAGGGAATACCAATGGCAGCAAGGAAGCCGATAATTTTCTTATCAAGGGCAAGGGACTCATCCGAAAACTCGGTTATCCCAAGGGCCAACAGTGCGTAGAACCACCGTTTAAGAATAAAACCTTCCCGCGAACGTTCAATGATATCCTTTCTAAACACCAGCCATATCTCCACCAGCAGAACACCCATATAAAAGAAGCAGATGTAGCCAAAAATAGACATGGCTGACTGCAGGTTCGGGGTAAACATAATGTTGAAACAGCGAAAGGGTTGACCCAGGTGAAAGAGCAGCGGTGTCATGCAATAAAAGATAAAACAGAGTGCAGCCACCAGGGCCATATTGCCCACTGGCTTGAGATCCTTATCACCAAAGACGTGATAGAGGGAAGAAACAATAAAGGCACCGGCAACTAAACCGGTAATATAAGGATAGAGGGCAATCATTATAGACCAGGCCACGTGCAATTCATTGGGAAAGACAAATCCCTGTGCCATCAGATCGTGCATCTATCGTACCTCCTTGTCCATTCCCAGGTAGTATGCCCTCGGCTTATTGCCAATCTCGGGTTTGAGGATGGCAACACGCTTTTCCCTCAGTATGGTACTCACCTCACTTTCGGGATCCTTAAGGTTACCAATCTTACGTGCTCCCACCGGGCATGCCAGCACACAGGCAGGAGAGAGTCCCCGCACCAGCCGGTGATAGCACCAGGTGCATTTGTCTGCAATTCCCTTACCATGGTGGTCGATATAGCGGACACCGTAGGGACATGCCTGCACACAGTAACTGCATCCCACACAGTACTTATCATCAATGAGTACTACACCGTCTTTGGTCTGATAGGTTGCACCCACCGGGCATACCTGGACACAATTGGGATGAGAGCACTGGTTACATAATTTCGGGACAAAAAATGATTTCACAACCGTGGTGTCAAGTTCTTTTTCTTGAAAACCCTCCAGCGCACCCTTCGGTGAATCGACAAACACCTCTTCATGTTCACCAACACAGTACCGTTCTACCCATGTTCGGTAAAACCCGTCGGGAACCTTATTTTCTTCCTTGCATGCCTTCACACACCTCCCGCAGCCGATACATACCGTGGTATCAACAACAAAGCCGTAGAAGTACTTTTCCGCGTCATAGCTCAACCCCGTAGAGGTGCGGACCAGCTGTGGAATA
>CALJBY010000276.1 GCA_938024025.1 uncultured bacterium | reverse complement strand
ACGTGTAAGGGAAAGGAGGTGTAATCATGAAAGCAGGTATACTGTTTACCGGTTCTGGCCCCATACTCATATTAACCACCTATGAATCGTTTACCGACCAGAAACTTGTGGAGAAACTTGTTACCAAAGGCATTAAAAAGTTTATAGCCCATACGGTGGCCATTGATATGGTTCAGAAAAAATACGGCGTGCATTTTTCCATTGTCATGGGTGACCTCAAACAAACAGATGATTTACGGGTCCTTGATTATGACGGTTACCACGTGTTTAATACTTTTTCATTCAAGGAGATGGGGGAAGCCGTCTATTATGAACCGTAGGGAAGAAGCACCGTGTTTTCCCAGAAGCGGGTTGTTACTCAACCAGTAACCATACTGTTTTAAAAGGAGGTGATACTATGTCAACCTACGTTACGCTCTGGAAGTACACAAAGGATGGATTGATTGACATGAGAAAAACACCTGAGCGCTTTGAAGTAGTAAAAAAGATTATCACCGATGCCGGTGGGAAACTCCTCGCCATTTATGGTTTGATCGGCAGGTATGATGTGATAACCATAATGGAGCTCCCCAATGAGAACGTTGCAGCATCAACGATTTTGAAAATATGTTCGAAAGGAAGAATCACTGCCCAAACAATGACCGCCCTTTCCATAGATGATTTCCTGAAGATTGCAAAAGACGTTTAACCCAGATTTTGCTGTAGGCGTCGTGGCGAGGCGGAGAAAACCTTAGCGAAACGTGCAGTTGGAGCGATTTCGCGACGAAGGCATATCCATCGATATGTTAAGGAGCAAAATCGTGCAGTAAACTAGCACCTGCTTTGCAGGTGTTGTTGTTTTACGGCCAGAGGCCGTAAAACAAATGAGGCACGAAAGTGCTGTAGTTTTCTTTTGCGACCACGTGCGAAGTACGGGGTTTTAAAGCAAACAACAAGCGTTGCAGCAAGGATTTGAAAGCACTAATGTGCTTTCCGGACGATTAATTTGATATTATTTATACATGACTTTTGGCTGCGCCTCCAAGTCATGAACCGGCCAAGCCGCAGTAGATGGCTACTGCAAATGCTGGGTATAAGCACGGTGCCCTGGGATAGTCTCCTATTCAACCCTGCGGATCATAGGTGTATATACCCAGAGGATTACCGATGATACAAAACAAAGTAATCCGCATGTGATCACCGTTGCCGGTTCCCCGGCATATTCTGCAATAAGACCGGCAAACAGGCCACCGATGGGCATGAAGCCAAAATGGGTAAGGCTGTATATGCTCATCACCCGCCCGCGCAGATTGTCGGAAACCAGCACCTGCAACAGCACATTTGCAAGATTCACAATCAGCAGCAGGGCCACCCCCAAACAGAGCATGATAAACAGTGAGAGGGGCAGCCAGCGCACTAGGGCAAAAGCGATCAGCAGCACGGGCAGGAGAAAGGTACCTGCCGTTAACAGTTTGCCCTTGAAGGTGAAACGGCCAAGAGAAGCTATCAGCAGTGCGCTGAGCACTGCACCGGCCCCCCGGGCAGAGTGTAAAAGACCGTTGGTTGTTGCATCTCCATCCAGTATGGTGACCGCCCAGGCAGGCATCAGTGTTGTATAGGCAAATCCGAACATCGCGGTTACGGCAACCAGGCACATAAGTGTCCGGATCAGGGAGTCTTTATACACATACCGCACCCCCTCTTTCAGGGAAGAAAGGGCGGATGTGTTGTGTTGTGGTGTCTTCCGCGGTTTAACCTTCATCAGGAGCAGTGCAACGATAACGGCAATAAATGACAGTCCGTTCACCGTGAAGCACCAGGCCGGACCCAGCAGAGCATAGACAACACCGGCTACAGCAGGACCAACCACGGAAGACATGTTAAAGAGGGTTGCATTCAGGGCTACGGCATTGCTTATATCTTCCCGGTCAACCAGTTCTATCACAAACGCCTGCCGTGCAGGTGCGTCAAAGGCATTGGCTAAGCCCAGCCCCAACACAAAAATCACAATATGCCAGGGCTGCACCAAGCCCGCGAAAGTAACTGCCGCAAGCACAAAGGCCATGATCATCATGCTGCACTGGGCACAAATAAGAAGGGTCCGACGGGGAACACGATCAGCGACCACCCCCCCGTAGAGCATGAAGATCCATGAGGGAACCCCAAAGGCAAAGCTGACATACCCCAGGTATGCCGGAGAACGTGTCAATTCAAACACCAGGAAACTCTGGGCGGTAATCTGCATCCATGTCCCGAACAACGAGATGAGCTGTCCCCCAAACCACAATCGATAATTGGGTGATTTCAGTGCTGCAAATGTTTGTGCCAGCTTCATGGTCCTCCCTAAAGAGCCACCGTTTAAGATTAATAGTCCCGTAAAAAGCCAAAGGTCAGACGACAGCTTGGCCGCCAGTCGGGTAAATGGCGTACTGTAACCCAGCCGGTTAAAAATAGAAACAAAAAAATCTAATTGCTTATTATATATACTCCCATTGAATAGCAGATGTGGATTCCCACTTTTCGATCAGAGTCGAGTTCATGTTTCGTGAGGATGACCGACCAGGATGAAAGTACGCAAGAAAATATGTCATCCCCGCGAAAGCGGGAATCCAGGTGTATAACAATGCTAATCAGGTATAGGTGACACTTCTGCAGGAGCGCATTCATGCGCGATGCATTCGCGGCTTAAAGCCGCTCCTACCGTAAATATATCTGAAAGAGAAATGCTCAGACTTAGCTACCTAAGAATCTACCATAACCGGGAACCCATCCAGCCCCTAATGTTTTATTGACACACCAGAGTAATTTTCATATGCTTATCCCACTAAAATCTTCTAATGAGCTACTCATAGACCGGTAGCAGGTAATGAAAGGTACACAAATACGTGTCAGGAAACTTTGGTGAGCTTGTAGTACAGATAGTATCCGTTGTGGTTCCCGTTTTTTCAATCATTGCTCTCGGCCTCTTTTTTGCCCGATGGCAAAAAAGTGCAGACATACGATTTATTACCGAGTTCATAACATATATTGCGGCGCCTGCACTCGTATTTCACTCGCTTCTTGACGAAGCACTTACCTACGACAATTTCTATCCCATTCTGGCAAGTTCATTCACCGTAGCAATTCTGGGGATTCTCTTCGGCTTAGTTACAGCAAGAAAACTTGTGGCCGGTTCGCCTGCCGCCACGCTTACAGTAGCATTCATGAATAGCGGCAACATGGGCCTCCCCATCTGTTACTTTGCCTTTGGCAAGGAAGGGCTTGCGGCGGCAACCATATTCTTCGTTGCCATGTCAATCGTTCATTACACGGTCGGCAGTGTTATCGCCGGTGGCAGGGGCAAACTGAAAGAGGCCCTGCTCTTACCCCTCACCCCCGCTGCAATCGCAGCACTACTGCTCAACAGGGCCCAGGTATCATTGCCCCTCGTCATCGAACGGCCGGTAGAACTCCTCGCGGGTGCGACAATCCCCCTCATGCTCTTTTCCCTGGGGGTTCGCCTCAGCACCATTAAGGCCTATGATAAAAGCACTTCTCTCACTCTTGGAGCAGTACGATTTTTAGTCGGTCTCATCAGCGGCCTCGGGTGCATCTATTTTTTCAGGTTGCAGGGAATTCCCGCTTACATTGTGCTTGTACAGGCCACCATGCCCCCTGCTATCTTTAATTTTATTCTCTGTGAAAAATTTGGTAAACGGCCGGAGCTCGCTGCATCTACAATCCTCGCAGGGACGATCCTCTCGGTGATTACCATACCCCTGCTGCTCTATGTACTCTTTTCCCAGTAAGGCAGGGGTAGTCCCTCAGTCAGTTGACAGTTATCAGTTGACAGTTGCCAGCTAACAATTAGGGGTGCAGATTAACAAACTGGAGTGTTGGAGTACTGGAGCAATGGAGTTATGAGTTGCGGGTCATCATATTTTGGAATTCGGATTGCGGATTGAAACTAATAAGGCACCGCAGAGACGCAGAGAGCGCAAAGAAACCATATTAGATATAAATGCATTAAGCAAAAGAATCTTCGAAACAGTTATAGAAGTACTCATTGTAAGGAGAGGAGCAACAGTTGTTATTCCCTTTTGTAATCTCTGCGTACTTTGCGCCTTTGCCTGCCCCGTGAAATGTGTAACCTATTTCACAGGGGCGGTGAGAAACAAGTTTGAATTTGTTTTTTCTGTGCTTTAATGTGACAAAACTGTATCTACTGAAAGGAGGCACCCATGCAGTACAGAAGACTGGGAAGAACCAACCTGACTATTTCAACAATCGGCTATGGGGGTCTCCCTCTTTTCTTCGAACCTCCGGATAAAGCCATACAGGCCATACACACTGCACTCAATGAAGGGATCAATTACTATGACCTGGACGAGGCAGGGAATCAGTTTTCTCCGGAAAAGGTGTATCGGGACGGTGGGGAAAAAATTGGGGCGGTGTTAAAGGAACGGCGGGACGACTGCTATCTGGGCGTCAAAAGCATGCGCCAGACCTATGAAGAGCTGAAGGAAGATGTGGACCTCGCCCTGGAAAGAATCGTTAAAGGAACGAAACGGGAGGTAATCGACATCTTCCAGCTCGCCTTTTTGGACACTCCTCAAAAGATGGAAATAGTTCTCTCCCACAACGGAGGGCTCAGGGCCCTGGAGGAGGCCAGGGAAGAAGGGAAGATCAATCACATCCTGGGGGCAGCCCACAATCCCCGAACCATGATCCAGATCATTACCTCAGGAAAGTTTGACATAGTGGAGTTTCCCTTCAATATTATCGAGAATGAATATACCAGGAAGGTAATTCCTCTCGCCAAGCAGCATGATATTGGCACGGTTGTTATGAAACCCCTGGGAGGCGGCCAGCTGGCCAGTGTTGCAGACTACTCACTTCGCTGGATCCTCGGCCATGAAATTACCTGTGTCATCCCGGGTATGCGCAGTGAAGAAGAGGTCAGGGAAAATGCTGCACTCGGTACTACCCTTACACCACTAGATACCAAAGAATACGAAGAGCTGGAGAAGGTAGGAGAGCAGATTGGCAAGGAGTATTGCCACAGATGTGGCTACTGCCTTCCCTGCACCCAGGGTATTTTTATCCTTGGCGTAATGGACTTTTTAAAATCTCCCCTGCTCTCCAGGGAAAAAAAACGCATGGCCTATAAAGATATTGTAGCCCGGAAAATGACCTCCCCTGCCAGCAGCTGTATTGAGTGCGGAGAATGTGTGGCGCGCTGTCCTTTTGATCTTCCCATACCGCAACTGATGACCCAGGCTGCTGCCATGCTTGAAAAGGAATAGATGAATGATGCTATACTGCTCTGGAGACCATCACGGCTCTCTCTATGGGCCACCTTTACACGTTTGATAACCCACAATACATAAGGAGTAGCACTATGGAACTCTATGAACTGACTGAAGAAGAAAGAGAGCAGATGACTGATGAGCTCTTCAAGAAGCTCAAGATTGAGAGGAAACATCTTTCCAGAGAAGCATTAGAGAAGGAGATTATAGACTACTT
>CALJBY010000275.1 GCA_938024025.1 uncultured bacterium | reverse complement strand
ACGCTCAAAGCCGTTGCCACCAGATCCATGCTACACGCGGCTCTCTGCGGTGATATACCCTGTATACCAGTGCTTGCCGGAAGGGAAAGAGAATCCCTCCCTGATTCCGGCATGATACCAAAATCCCTGTATTTTGCATTTCTGACCTCATTGAATTCATCGTACCATTTAAGGATGTCCCCAAGGTAAAACCAGGTGCGTACCATATCGCGGCAGGTCAAACCCTGTTTGCGGAGTATCGCTTCCGCACGCTCCATCATGCGTGTGGCCTGCATTGCAGGTGTGTTGATCCGGGCAGGTCCCTTTTCAATTCCCTGGATGTTTTGCAGGATTATGAAGGTAACGCCGTTTCGTCGCCAGCCCCTCCCACACGGCTCTCCCTCCTCTCTAATAGTCCACACCTCTTCACCGGGTCTGGAAGAGGCTACGGCACGGACAATCACACCCGCCAATCCTGTCCCCCGGGGAGGACGTCCCTCGATGTAGGTAACCGGTGTGTCTATGGGAATATTCCGTTCCTGGAATGCTCTTTTCCGGGCAGCCATTACCTCCTGCTCTACACACACACTACCGAAGATGCGCTCCTGAACAATTGTCATACCCCGTTTATTGAGCACCTCGCCCAGCTGTGTAAAGATATCAGCAGCAGCCAGCGAAACATCCTCGCACTCCTGTACAGCTCCCACAAGAAACACCTGTCCATCGCCTGCTTCGGTAATATGAAGTTTCATTGTTTGTTTATTAGACATACTGCATCCTGATTCCGTTTTCTTGTCGTACATTCTTTATCATGACTACTTCTCTAAGGGTGAGGTGCAGTGCAAGATATGTAGCACTCTTACTGTCTTTTCTGCTGTTCGTTAAGGGCACGGAGCAGCATGGCGGCATCTTTATATTCCGGTTGCTGCTTGACTAACTTCAGGAGGATCTCAATTGCTTCATCGAGCTCTCCCTTTTGTTGCAGGTAAAAAGCCAGGGTATAGGCGTACTTCGCATCCCGGGGACGCAGTTCGTGGGCCTTACGACAGAGCCTGACAGCTTCATCCGGGTTGTTTTTAGAGAGGAGTATACCTAAATTGTATGCTGCCTCAGGAAAGGTGGGATCAGTCTTGAGTGCAGTGCGGAGGTGCCTTTCTGCCCCGGCGAAGTCGTTCTGTTCGGCCTTCAGTAAGCCCATGTTGAAATTTGCCTCGGGGCTGCCCGGATCGACGGCCAGGGCCCGTTTTAGCTGCGCTTCGGCCTTTACCGGGTCCCCCAGTTTGGCATAGGCAAGGGAAACATTAACCAGGGAAAGAATACTGTCAGGCCGTATTTTTATAGCAGTTTCAAACAACTCCACCGCTTTTTGCAGATTGCCCCGGTCCATGTAGAGGTTTGCCAGGTTGTAATACGACATGGAATCGTCGGGCCGTGCCCGAAAAGAAGCTTCCAATTCCGCGATGGCGTTTTCTAAAGCCTGCTGGTCCTTTTTATCCACCATTTCGGGTGGCAGGGGTGCAAGGGTATCTGCTGCCCTCATGCGCACCAGACGAGAGTCATCACGGGTGGCTGCAAGCAGTACGGTGACATTCTCCGGGGGAAGGTAGTTCACCATGGAAGCTGCGGCAGCGGCTCGAACAAGGGGAGAGGGATCTTTTACAGCCGTGCGCACTACGGGCCATTTCCTGACGTCCTCACAAGCAGCAAGGAGGCGTAAGAGTGAGGCGGTAAAGACTTCATCACGCTCCGGGCCCCGGAGGTAGTCAAGCATTTCGGGGAGCCCCTTCCAATCCCGGTCACGGGCTGCCTGTATCAGTGCGGCACGATGGAGAACCGGTTTCTGGTAGTCACGCTCACGCCACTCACGCACCCATTTGTCTGACCACGCGGCATCCTCATCGCTGTGGCAGATGTTACAGGCATTGGGGGACTCATAGGCAATCGTTGCCGAAGGAGTAGGAGGAAGCATGGAATGATCACTTCGTCGCATCCGGGCAAATTCAGTCATGGGCATGTGGCAGGCAATGCACTTGTTTCCATCTCCCTCTGGCAGGTGATGGGTGTGTTCTGTGGCATTTTCTACCCGTTTCTGGTGGCATGGTAAGCAGGCATCATTTTCCTTCCCCGCCTCCTTGAACCGATACCGGCCGCTTGAGGTGTGACAGTGAAGACAGTCGAGCTTGCCCGACCTGGCACACGGACTCATTCGCCAGAGGTTAAAGGTGTAGTTTTCTCCTAAATCGCGACCGTCCGGATAAAAATCCCGGTGTTCCAGGGTTACCAGGTCAAAATGATCAAAGAAGCGATCACCAGGCTTAAAGGAAACAGATAATGGTATGGACTTGGCATGACAGGATGCGCAGGTATCATTATTCTGCTCAGGAGTAAAATCCCTGCCACCCCTGGTGAGTTTCAGATCCGTGGGAACCTGGCCTGCCGGTGCCCCCTGACACACCCGGATATGCTCCTCACCAGGACCATGACAGGTTTCGCAGTTGATGCCCGGCTCTTCCCAGGTAGTAGTGTAGGTATCGGTTGTGAGATCATAGTTGGTTTTAAGCTGGCTCACATGACAGCTGTAGCAGGCAGTGTTGAAGGTATAGGGCCACTCCTTCCAGTTAACCGGTGCATCATCTGCTTCACCGGGGAAGTGCCGCACACCGCTTAAAGCCGTATCGAACCACTCTTTCCGGCGTACATCATAGGCAACGGGAAGTGTCTGGAGACGCCCCCGCTCCATGGGGGTAAGAAAATAGAAGACATTCTTTCCTCCCATGACGTGTTCTATAGGGTACTTCCTTTCTCCCTCGGGGCCCTGCTCCCGCATCCAGCCTGTTTCTCCTTCTATCGCAGCACGGTAGCGAAACCCACCGATAACCACATCATCTTTTTGGGGAGTGAGCTTTAAGGTGGCGAGCTCGGCAGTGTAAGGCTGCATTGCCAGGCCGTGATAGGACGTTGACCACAGTTGATAAAACTTTTCGTGACAACTCCGGCAGCTGGTTGAACCGGTAATGCCTTCTTGTCGGTCTGCATGCACGACTTTTTCACCCGCATGCAGCAATCCTGTCAAAAGAAAAACAAGCACGATAGTGAAGGATTTCACACTTTTCATTATAACTCTTGGTCAGTCAGAAATATATGGGCTGGGGAATGTGTCCATCATGCAAAAAACACTATCTGTGGGGATAGCTGCACTAGTGAAGCAGTTAATCAAATCGAGGGGCAGCATTTTTCTACTATAAACCTCGACATCTTGTAGTTCGATTTACATAAAAGAATTGCAGCATACTACCATTAACTCCAACTTACAGGAAATCTAAAAAGGTTGTACTTCTAAATCAACTTTATTTAGTCCCAGAACGTTACTTGTCCGGCGACTTCATCATAAAGAGGAATTCCTGCACTGCCTTCTTCGACTCGGGCCGCAGATTTTCGATTCCTTTGTAGGGCATGCCGATGGCCGGTCCTTCGTCCGGGTACTTGGCCTTGCGCTTCATGTGCCGCTGTATCATGCGGACAAATTTGGCGCCGCCCCAGGCGCCGATTTCCGTCGATACCGGCCATTCTTCGCGCGAGTCGCGGTAGAGGTCGTAGAATTTTGCCAGGATGGCATTCTCGATATTGCCCCCGGGGATTGCCAGCTTGTACTGCTCCTTCACCACCGCTTCCAGCTTGTTAATGTTGTAGAGGAACACGTAGTCACGGCGTCCGTGCGTGTCTCCGTTCAGCATCAGGGCCGTCTGGTCGATTCCGTCTATGATGCGATCGGTGGGAATCTCGTCCGTGGCGCCGCCCAGACGGGCGATTGTCGTGAACAGGTCCGATACGTGAACGATGTCCCCGACAACGGAATCGGCCTCGATCATGCCCGGCCAGCGAACGTACGCGTCGACACGCACACCACCCTCGGTTGTTTCGCCCTTGCCGCCGCGGAAGATCATCGGGGTGTAGCCGGATTGCGGGGAATACTTGGTGAAGTGGCCGTTATCGCCCATGACAATGACGAGCGTGTTTTTGGTGAGACCCAGCTTGTCCATCTCGACCATCAATTCGCCGATCCACTGGTCAACCAGTTTCATTTTCTCGACATAGATGCCGCCGTTCGGCGTGGTGTACTCATCCGTGGTCGTGCGTGGACCGGTCAGGGGATACAACGGCCAGTACTGCAGGAAAAAGGGTTTATCTTCTTTGGCCAGTCTGCGCAGATGCTCCATGGTCTGGTTCTGGTAGCGCACGTTCATCTCGTGGTACTTTGCCTCGTTCCAGCGCTCGCCGGGTTTCATGTGCACTTCCCGGACGGGCTTGCCGCGGTAGCCCTCGACACCGGTAACCATGGCCGAGGCATCGGTTCGCAGCCAGCCATCAATGGTGTAACGGCCGTCGTAGTTGTTGTCACCGATACCGATAGAGACTTCCTCGTCGGCCGCGTCATCGTGGTAGATGGTCAGCTGGCCCTGCTGATGGATCGGGAAGGCGGCGTAGTCGAAGCCCTGGTGGTTGGGCCAGGATTCCATAATGTCGCCCATGTGCCACTTGCCAATATGGACCGTATTGTAGCCGACATCCGAGAGGATCTCTGCCAGCGTTACTTCCTTGCCGGCCAATCCAAAGCCGGAAATGTCGACGGAGGTGTTGCCCATACCATTGCGATGGGGCTGGCGGCCTGTCATGAAGGCGACTCGCGTTGGGGTGCAGGATGGCTCGGTATACATCCGCGTGAAACGCATGCCCTCATCGGCGATCTTGTTGATGCTCGGGGTCTTGTACCCACGAACCGAATTCAGTTCGGGAATCCCCAGGTCGCCAAAACCAATGTCGTCGATCAGGATATAGAAGATATTCGGCGGCTTGCCGCCGTTTTTCTTTTTGAACTCCGCCAGTTTCTGGTCAATGTTCTTATCATCGGCAGCCCATTTTTCTCCGTTCTGAGCTTCGAGGATATAGTACTCGGCGTCGTGGACGATCTTATCTTCCGCCTGTGAAGAACCATTAGAGCATGCAAGAAACATAAGACTGAGGATGATAATAAATGTTTTTTGTTTCATTGGATTTTCCTCCTTTCCTGTTTACGATTCTAGGATTAGTAACAACCTAAAGAGCAAATAAAAATGATTTTTCTAAACAATTTTGGTTTGCTCCAGGTCCTCTGTACACTATCTTTAGAATGTTAATGAAGTCTTGGCAAGCTAATCAGGCAACAATTTTTGGATGAAAAACATTCTAATTAACTGACTATTACTGTTATAGTATACTTCCTTGAGTCTACTTGGGAAACAAGAACTTGACCGTGAACTGAAAGTTCCATTTAGGTCCCCTACGTGGCTTCACTGCATTCCAGTAGCTTGCGAGTTTGAAATCCACTGGCTGGGTGCCAAATCGAACAAGCCTGCCAATACCACCCCCAACGGGTACCGTCCACTGCTCACTGCCATCTGACTCCCAGTTGGCAGTACTGGTTGGTGAGGAGGTGAGGTACCACCCATTTTTCATATTGTAGTTTAAGAAATATTGAAAGCTAAACTTGTTTACATCCGGGGCATCACTCTCACCGGCAAAGTCCCAGATGTTCTGTACCAGACACCCTACAACCCAGGGCCCCGGCATGGTCAGGATAACAAACGCCGGACCCATTGACCACTTATCAGTACCCAGTGCGGAATCCGTATTGGTGGGAAATTCGAATGCGGGCCCAAGACCCCACACTGCCTTACCTGCCTCCGCCGGGGAAAAGAAGGCCTGGTACTGTATGTTTCCCAGTCCAAACTCGCTATCCGTGCCCGGAAAAACTCCAATCCCCAGGTCGACCCTGCGGTCTTCTTGGCGCTTTCTCACATCCTTACTGTCCACACCCTCGAGATAGATCACCGGAACAATCAGTCTGTTTATCAGGTTGAATTTTCCGATATTAACGGGGTAGACGGGCTTAACCAGTAGTACGTTTGCTATTTCATTTGAAGGGCCGCCCTCGATATAAAGGTTATTTTCAAAAGGCAGGCTGATCATATTTCCTATGGGATTCTGCGACTTTTTTGCTAAATCCTCCTGTGCTTTTACCGGCATTATTCCTGATAACACTAAAAACAGGCATACCTGAATCACTAACAATGTTTTATGCATGTAACTCTTTCCTTTCACACAGGGTGATCAGATTATTACTTGAAAAGAAATATCATACATTTGTTCTAAAAAAATACAACAAAAATGCGCAATCTTAGCCAGCCACGGTTAAAAGGTGATCTGGAAACGTGTCTGGAAGATGTCTGCACTATCATCATGAATCCCCGGTTCGGCACGGTCCTCTACCCGGGCATTAACATAGTTAAACATCAGACGGACTTTTCGATGGAGATATATATTCAGGCCCACAGTGATATTTCTTTCCTTCCCTCCCTTGATGCGTTCATCGTTTAAGTCAATATACGAATAGCGAAAAGCAATCTCCCATGCCCCCCATCTTCCTTTTCGGGGCCGGAAACCGTGTTGAGGTTCCTCCGGGGTAAATGTTGCCCGTGCAATATTATACCTGCGGGATTCACCGGTGAGAAAAAAACTGCCATAGAGATAAAAGCCCCAAAAGTGGGGATCTCCTTCCTTATCTGCATCAGTAAAAGCATGGAATAACTCTCCCTGGAGGGAAAAAGGCCCGGACTGCATCGCCAGTTCAAGGTCGGTTACATCCCCTGATTCTATAAAAAAATGACCTGTATCCACCAGGCGTTCATCTGGCAGGAATGATTCCGGACGTGAGGAGAATCGCGCTCGTGCATCACTTTCATTATCATCCCGAAAGAGATGACTATAGGAAATACCCAGGTGCAAAAGCTTCCCATCTTCTTCGGAATACCATGGAATACCACCGATGCGTGCAGTGAGATCATAACCAACTGCCTCACTAAATACATCGAAAAGGTCGTCCTCATTTTTAACATCTCCAATGCTCAAAAAAGCACCCCCTGCCCAGTGCAAGCGATCACTTAAAGCAGTGTTACGTATCTTTATCCCGGCATTTCGAGCGGGGGCAAAGGCCCTCGTTGGGAGAGCTCTCTCCATAAAGGTAATGGATTGGCTACTGGTAAGTTCTTCAAGGGAGAAGGGTTCCTTCAAATAACCGATGAGGAGGCTTCCAAGATAAGGGACTCCATTGAAGCCATACCAAAAGTCTTTCATGTCAAACTCGTCACCGGCAAATTCAAATTGGACCCTGAATAGCATGTTATCGGAAACAGTTCCCGCTACCAGTAATCGTAGTCTTCGCAATTCAAAATGGCTGCCCTCGAGGTCTGAGAAGGCCTCATCCAGATCGTTTTCTGCGTCGATATAACCGGCATCCAGATTAATGAGCAGGTTCATCTTGATCCGGAGCTTTTTCCCCGGGCTATCTATGCGAAAGCCGTCATCCCAGTAGTAGTGGTAGCCCAATTTCCCCGTTTTCCCCTTTTGTGCTTTTTCCCAGAGAGCAAAGAAGGTAGGACCGACTTCAGAGGACGTGGACGAATCTGCCCAGACAGTGCTGCCCAATGCTGAAAGGACAAAAACTAATCCAAGGAAAACAGATGTATGGTAACGTGGGAAAGGTTTTTTGATAATCATAACAATTCAGTTATACGTATTGACCCCGTAGCGTGCTTGCTTACGATCCCGGCTTACTCCACCCAATGAAGCACATTGCGGATGATGGACCATCGGGGCTCCTTTTTGTCGGCACCATGGCCCAGGATCCAATGGTCAAATAATTTTTCAATTGTTTTATCTTTCTTTTTCAGATCGATCCAGCCGTTTATGAAGTTAATCATTCGCTGATCGTTTTGGGCAATGGGATAGGCGAGCGGTATCTTTATAATATCTGGATGGGGAACGACCACTGAGTACTCCGGATAAACGAGGGTCCAGGCCGATCCTGCTTCCGCAGTGAATACAAAGGCATCAAGATCTTGCCTCTTGAAAAACTCCCGGGGGGAACTGAGTGGTAGCAGTGTCACGTTAGGCAGACGACCTTGAACTTTAGCAATGAAATAGGGAATGTTAGGCACTCCAATCCTTGGAGCCTCCAGACTTTGGATAGATTGCAGTGTTTTAAATTCATCCCGCCGGTGGTCCTTGACGATAAATCCCACGGTAGTATCCATGTAGGGCAGAGAGAAAGCCATCTCTCGCAATCTGTCAGCGGAAACTCCTAGCCCTGACATGACGATGTCGCAGTAACCAGCATTCAGCAATGCTGCAGCCTTCTCGCGATCGATCCGCACAAACTCGAGAGAAACATCCAATGCTTTCGCCAGCAAATGGGCCATTTCGATGTCAAATCCTACCAGGTTTCCCGTACTATTGGTAAAGGCAAAGGGAAGGCTGTCCTTAAAGTAGCCCACTCGCAGAAAACCCCGATTACCAATTGCCTCCAATCGAGAAATCGATGAATCCCGGGGATGTGCAAGGGGCTGGGGCAGAGACTTGTGAACCTTTGCGGCCACCGGGTCAAACAACAATTTCATTTCTACAAAGCTTTTATACCTGGTATATTCGAAGTCTAGTGCTTTGGTAAAAAAAGCTCTGGTTGTCATGATGGTTGTAAGGGTAATCACGATGGTCAACACCGCATATCGAAGAAGTTTACGCCAGCGAATGGTAAGGAGCCCGCTGATAGCACAGATGGTCACCACGGTGAAGACCAGTAAGTTCATTGCAGAAAGCAGGGTTTTAAATCGGTCAGTCAGCACCCGTGCCCCAATGAATAGCTGGAACAAATCAGAAGGGATGTTAAAGCTATCGAGCATGAATGGCAAAGCGATATTGGCACCAGCAAACATGCTTGATAATCCCGAAAAAATAAATTCCGGATACTCCTTTACGGAGAATGAACTCGCAGAAAACCATGCCGCAAAGGGAATAAACAACAAAGCGAGCAGTTTGCCGGCAGTAGGAAAATTAAAAGAGACAGGAATGATAATTTCAACGAGAGATCCTGCTTTCTTTTGTTCTAATCTGTATTTCTCAAATAAGTGCTTACAGCTATCGATTAAAAGCGGAATAATGATAAATAGACTACCGGTAGTAAAACCGGTAAGCAGTGCATTTTTGGAAAGGCCGACACAATCTCTGTATTTAAAAGGTGTAATGGTTGTCAGGAGCATGGGCAGGACCCAGAAGGTCAAAAGGAGCGCCGCAACAACAAAGGTGAAAAAATAAACCTGTAAGCGGCCAAATTCTTCTATGGTCATGGTACCCGCAGTACTCGCTGCGATGGCGAACACACCTATGGGGGTCAGGTACACAATGAAATTAGCAAGCCGCGAGAGTGCTGTCGAAAAAGCCGAAAGACCGGTAATCAAGCCTTGTTTTTCTTTGACACCAATCAGTGCGATACCGACAGCGATACTGAACAGTACAACAGCAGGAACAAAAGTATTAACCAGTGACCTGAAGGGGTTTGAAGGAATGAAGAGCTGAAGGAAGTCAATCGGTTCTCTTACGTCCAGCACAGAACTGCTGAAAAATGAGGCAGACTTCAGAGAAGGGAATGACAGGGGCATCAGCAGTATGATGGCAAAGGCAACACCCCAAAACAGGAAAAGAAATCCTCCTGCCTTGACAGCAAGCATTTTAGCTTCACCATAGGACAAGCGCCCCATACCCGCGATCAATGACACCGCGATGAAGGGCAGAATGGACATCTGGAGCAGCTGTATGAACACATCCCCGAAAATGCGAAGGCCTGAACAGTACTCTCCGAAGAATATTCCACACACTACCCCTGCTATGAGGCTGATAATGATGTTTGTCGATAAGCTGAATCTGAAGTTCATGAGATCACTAAAAGGATAAATGGGGTGGCTTGCCTACAAGCTATTTTTTCATATACTGAAGGGGTTTCTTGTTTTGATACAATCCCACTATAGCATAGAATATTTCAACGAACAAATGCTTTGATCACGTGCTGGTAAAAGGGACGCCCTTCCTATCTTGAACCTCTACTTTGCCAACGATAACCAGCTGTCTAAACTATGGAGAACATACAAGCAGGGTTACATCACGATTACCTGTAAAATGTGTTACTATTTTTAGTTGACAGACAAGAAAATCTTTCCTATGTTTCTCCCCTACTAAGGTGACTCCTCAGCAAAGCACATGGATCTACAAGATAAGGCAATCAGGAGTTAATCGATGTTTCAAAAAATTAAGAAAACGCCAATCTATGAGCGAGTCATCACGCAAAGCGCTGTAATGAAGAAAAATTTTTTACTGCTCCACCCAGGAATCAACTACTGGTCGTTGCTTGTCCCGCTGGCGGTAACCTCATTGTTGTGGATCCTGATTGCCACAGGTGATTATCCGTATGGGAGAAAAGAGTTAGAGCCGGCAGCTATTGCTGTAAGCTCTTTTTTTGTGCTCACTGCAGTGCTACGCTACATGATCACCCGCCATAATTTCTTTCTCTGGAGTACCGGACTTATGGGCCTGATTTTGTGCCGGGAAATTCACTTTGCAGGCACTGACCCCGGTATTTACATTGGGCTGTTGCTGTTGTTTGGAATCGCATTGCTTAAGTATGATACCTTAAAGAACTACCTGGACAATCCGCTTGTGATCAATTTGCTTTTGATAGGATTTTTTACCTACGTTTTATCACAGACCATTGATCAGAGATGGTGGAAAGGTATTCCGGAAGAAAAAATTGTACATGTGCCCCTGGAAGAAACGTTAGAGGTGCTGGGCCATTGTATCATTGGTTCAGCGGTAGTTTTCTGTAAAAACAGGAAGCAGAAACTCCTTATACCCCGTTCTTCATAGAGGCCAGGAAGGGGGATGCCCTTACGTTTCTCAGTTAATACGCAAAGAGGGAAGTGGCAGCACAGGAAAATGAGCCATGAAAAAAGCACTCACAAAATATGTGTAAGTGCTTTTTTTTCTTGGTGGATATGAAGGAGTGCCTTATGGACACCACATGGGTTGGGATATTCGAAGAGCAGTGCTTAAAATTTATAGGACAACGCCAGTGAATAGTTTAGGCCTGTAAAATAGTAGTCATTACGCTCTTTGCAAACTAAGTCCGCTTTACTCATCTTAAGGCTTAGTCCAAAGCTTTCCATTTTTTCTGAGAATTGCTTAAGGTCAACATCAAACAGATCCAGATTTTTAGAGCCTGTATCTTCATCGATAAAGTCTGAAAGGGGTATGGATGCTGAAAGACCAGGTGAGGAACTATCAACAGTGAGCGTTTTTGCAGGCGTTACTGTCAACTCATCATCAACAGTTTTCAAACGTTCCGACAAGCCGCTCGGGTTCTCATGTTCTAGACGAAAATTACAAAAGCTTAAACTTCGTGCATAGGTATTTTCAACAATCAGACCTAAAGCAAAAGTACACATCAAGACAAGTGATAATTTCTTCATTGTAATATATCCTCCCATAGTCCTCATATGTTTTCGATTGGTGGAAGTTTCCTCCCTCACTATATCCCCCCAGAGGAAGAGAGGTATGCTAAGGAGATCCCTTGACAACACTTAGTTAAAAAGCAAAGAACGTGCCAGGCAAAAACCTATCAGGCGAGAAACGCTAAATACTCCATAACTATCTGTTTTACAATGGATTAGAGATGGGAAAATCCCCATTACAGGGTAATCATAAAGCAACTATACATGGTTCAATTCAGCCACCTTGCGACAAGAGTACAACCCGGATATGGTCATCTTCACACAGCTATAATGAGAGGAAATATCCCACGGTTATGCATCATAGTATATATGGTTTTTCTGGTACTAAAGAAATCATGAATAAACTTTCTAACGTACTTTACCCATGGAGCGTTGTGTGGTATAGGGTTTGTAGATAATATAATTTGCTTATCCACAAAACTCCAGTATCCCAGTTGAAAACTGGCTTAATACCTTCTAACCAGACATGTTTGAAATTTCGGTAGGAGCGCATTCATGCGCGATGCATTCGCGGCTTAAAGCCGCTCCTACCATCACCCTATCTAAAAGAGAAATGCTTAGATTTAGTTGGGTAACAACCTAACTTCAAGAAGTCACAGTCATATTGGGTGTCAACTGGAGAATTACAGATAAGGAGAATATATAATAATAGATACAGGCGGAACGTTAAGATAATAAAGAAGGGAGGAACGATGCAAAGAAACATGGGAATTATTATGATACTGCTTTTACTGTCGGGTTGTTTTACCGCTTATAAACAGCCATCCGAGTCGGGATATTATGGCAAGGTTAAGCTCGACAAGGGCGAACTAAAAAGAAGCACCGTCATCAAAAAAATTGACAGCAAAAGCACTTTTACCACGAAGGATGCTTTTCTTACCGTGGTTACCTTCTATATGTATAACGTATTTTTCTATGAAGACTCTCACAGTGAATTCAGGGTGCTCCCGGGTGATCATTGCTTCCTCCTGCCTGAAGTCGTAAAAAAGGAAACGTGTATAAAGGTGGCGGAAGGAGAAAGGGTTCGAATTAAACCTGTGGCAAAAGAGGGGGGGACACAGTATGAGCGCAATGGATACACAGAATGGTCAGCGTTTTTTTATGAAGTATATGCACGAGAGCCGATAGAAAACTACGATTGGAGTAAGCACGATAAATACAATGAACAGTTTTTAGAGAAATTAATACAAGAGGAAAATGGGACTGCGAAGTAAAAAAACATCGGAGTGATGGAGTAGCGGAGTAATGTGAGCGGGCAAGCAACAAATCATGTTTATTTTGTTTTATTTGTTGGATTAGTTGAATTGGTTCTATTGGTTGAATTTAGTTAATTTAAGGTATTTCCCTTTTGGAAATAGGGCAGTGTCCCTAATTTTAAGGAGGAAGAGAACATGAAAACATGGAAGGGGATTGTTCTTAGTACACTGACAGCTGTGGTCACCGTTCTACCCTGCGCCCACGCAGGAAGTGAGATAGAAACGATGCGTGGCATCAAGGGTATCAACGTCAGTATTGATACCCGTATTTCAGAAAGGGTGAATGTCAGCTTCAATAAAGAAATGATAAAAACATACGTTGAGTCCCTGTTGAAAAATGAAGGCATTCCCTTGCTATCTGAAGAGGCTTTTTTTGCCACTCACGGTTCTGCACGTTTACGACTGAATGTCCAGATAGCAGAACACACAAAAGAAAATAATATCTGTGCTTATAACATCGAAGTTGAGTTACGGCAAAATGTTCTCTTAGAAAGAAACAGAAAAATCAGCTTTAGCTCACCAACCTGGGAGGAACAGGTAACCGGTATCGTGTTTAGAGATTTTGTGGAAGAAACGGTTAAAGATTCCGCGAAGAGTTTAATGGGACGTTTTCTCGACGCATATCTAAGCGTTAATCCAAAACAGCCTAGCAAGTCGGCTGTGAAGTAATCCTAACGACATCAGATGCTGTATAAAATTTTCCGTTTATAAAGAGGTTAACAGATGGAGTGAC
>CALJBY010000274.1 GCA_938024025.1 uncultured bacterium | reverse complement strand
GGAAGCCTAGTGGACCCATTTTGAGGTTCATTTACTCCCCCCAACATTCTGAGGTTAGAACAAAAGCTTAATGGTAAAAAGATATGCATGATCCCAAGTGCAGTCAATACGCAAAGCTACTAGATCAATAGGATTTTTATCAGAGGAGGAAGGAAACTGATTGCAACTGTTGATATACCAGGTTGCATCTCTTGAAAACCGTGTTTATATGAGCAGATATGTGCATACAGTCTGGAAATGACAATCTAAGTAATTTTAGTGATTCAAAAGATGGAGAAGCTTGACAGAGAGTTGAAGGGCCGGGACTTCAAGCGGAAAGTCATTGATTTGCTGAAAGCGGACGATTTCGCTGGAGTATTGGAGTCCTTCCGTTCCTACCCTGCACGGCGGGTGATTAACCCCTTGTTCTCCTGTTTGTGCAGCACAGAGCCGCAGATTAAATGGCGCGCCATCACGGCCCTGGGAGCGGTGGTGGCAAATCTTGCTCAAGACGACATGGAATCGGCCCGGGTGGTGATGCGGCGGATGATCTGGAACTTGAACGATGAGTCTGGTGGCATTGGCTGGGGTGTGCCGGAGACCATGGGTGAGGTCATGGCACGGCACGAAGGGTTGGCCAGGGAATATGTTAATATTCTGGTATCATACATCCGTGAAGACGGTAATTTCTTGGAACACCAACCTCTGCAGCAAGGTGTCCTGTGGGGACTGGGCAGACTGGCCCAGACAAGTCCCGAATTGCTCCAAAATGCAGCACCCCATTTGCACCCATTTCTGTCATCAGAAAATGCAACACTGAGAGGGTTGGCGGCTTGGACAATAGGTTTGCTTACGGCTGGGCAAGACGCCCCAGGCTTAGAGGTCTTAAAAAGTGACGACACTGAAGTTACACTCTTCCTGAATGGATCAGAGCGCAAGTATCGGATAAGCGAACTAGCAAGTAAAACAAGGGGCTAGATACTGGATTCTAGATGCTTGATACAGACATCCTATAGATATATAAATTTAGGATCCAGCATCTAGAGTCCAGAAACTAGCATCCCGGATCCAGATATTGGAGGTATAAAAATGACACTGAAAGACTATTTTGAATCTGTTAAAGGTCGCGGCGTGTTGGCTACCGCCGATGCAGATGGCAGGGTGGATGCTGCCATTTACGCCACTCCGCATTTCATTGATGATGAAACAATTGCTTTCATCATGCGTGACCGCTTGACCCATCACAACTTGCAATCTAATTCTCATGCAGCTTTCCTCTTTATGGAATCAGGAGGAGGCTTTGCAGGAAAGAGACTTTTTCTAACCAAGACGAGAGAAGAGCAGGACAGTGAGCTTCTCTATTCACTGCGGAGAAAGAAATATTCTAGCGATGAAAAGGAGGCGAAATTTCTCGTTTTTTTCCAGATCGATAAAGTTCTGCCACTTATTGGGGATGGAGACGGTAAATAGGCTGACACATTTTGGGGTGTCGCAATCTTTCGAACCAGATTCCTGTCAGAAGCAACGAGAAGTCAGTTGCCTTTGTCAGTGAGCTATGTCAAAATTCCAGTTAGTGAGCCACTGATCCACAACCTATGATTGAAAAGAAAGGATGTGTTATGGCGGACGATTCTGTAACGATGTATTCACTCAGCACCTGCAGTCATTGTAAATCGGTCAAGAGATTACTCGACGAGTGCACAATTCAGTATGAATTCACCGACGTGGACCTGCTTAAGGGTAAAGAGCGTAAAGCCATCCTGGAAGATATAAAAAAGTTCAATCCAAATTGTTCGTTCCCCACCATTATCATTGGTGAAAAGGTTATCGTCGGATACAAGGAACAAGAGATTAAAAAAGCTCTGGGATTATAATAATGGACATTGAAAAGCTGTATGAGATGTTACGGAAGGTGCAAGAGCCCAAAGGCTACTATTTCAGTAATGACAAAGAGAGAACCTTTGAACTGCTGGAGGGTCTCTTGCAAAACAAGGAACGCTATGGCTATATGGCGTGTCCCTGTAGGTTGGCAAGCGGTGAGCGAGAGTGGGACAAAGACATCATTTGTCCGTGCGTCTACCGTGAGCCTGACGTGGAGGAATACGGCAGTTGCTACTGCAACCTCTATGTCAGCGAAAAATGGAATCAAGGGAAGATTCAGCACGCCCATGTCCCCGAGCGAAGGCCGCCGGAAAAGATTCGTTTCTGATAGAGTACTGACTTTGTATCCAATCCTGTGCCGCGATTCAAAGTGAGCCGCGGCACCTTACCTTAAATATCCCGCAGGTATCAAACCCACCAGATAGCTAATCGTCGTCCCGGAAACCTGCTACTTTGGGCCAGGCCAGAGTTAAATGGTTTGGCGGCGAAACATAGTGAGCTGTTTTGGAGTATTGGAGCACCTCGATTGCGGCATTCTCAAGTAGTTTTCGAACTTTGTCTTTTCAATCCGAAACTGGGAACCCGCCCGAAGGGCGGGAGTCCGAAGGACAAATCCGAGATCTCCAATCCGAAATGTGATGACTCCAGCATCAAGCAAAGACTAGCTCTGGGGGTAGCCCAAAGCCGGGTACTCAGGGCCCTGATTCTTTATTGATCA
>CALJBY010000273.1 GCA_938024025.1 uncultured bacterium | reverse complement strand
GATTGATGTTATCTATCTGTTGAAGGCCTTCCAGAGTGGTGCGGATGGTGTGTATGTAGCAGGTTGTATGGAAGGTGACTGTCACTACCTGACCGGCAACTTACGGGCACGCAAACGGGTTGAATACACACAGAAAATTTTGGATGAGGTTGGCATCGGGGGAGAACGGCTTGCCATGTACAACATGTCTGCGGCACAGGCTACCCGCTTTGTGGAAGTTGCAAATGAAATGAACGAGCGCATTAAAGAACTTGGACCAAACCCAATAAAAAAACGGGAAAAACAGGAGACAGAAGTCAGGAGTCAGGAGTCAGAATTCAGAAAACAATACAGAGGCAAGTCTCTCTGCCCCGGGAGGAGAGGGCTAGGGGGAAGGAGGAACGGCAATGATTATCGGTGAGGGTAAGCCCATTAAAGAGATTCTAGCCATGATAGAAGACCACTCAAAGATACTGCTGGCAGGTTGCCGGGGATGTGTAACCGTCTGTTGTGCAGGAGGGGAAAAGGAGGTGGGAATTTTATCAGCGGCTGTCAGCCTTGCCCGGGAGAATCAGGGCAAACCGATTGATATCAAGGAAGTGAGCCTGGAGCGACAGTGCGATCCCGAATATCTTGAAGAGATTCGGAGCATGGTGGAGGATTACGAGGCCATCCTTTCCATAGCCTGTGGTGCGGGTGTTCAGTTTTTAGCTGAGACCTACCGAAAAACTCTTATCTATCCTGGCATTAATACCAATTTCATCGGCGTGACCCAGGAGCAGGGGGTATGGACCGAGCGGTGTCAATCCTGCGGGGACTGTAAGCTTCACCTGACCGGTGGGATTTGTCCCATTACCCGCTGTGCTAAAAGCCTGCTCAACGGCCCCTGCGGGGGATCGGCAACGGGCAAGTGTGAAGTGAACCCGGAAACCGACTGCGGCTGGCAGATGATTTACGACAGGTTTAAAGAGTTGGGATGCCTGGATCAAATGGAGGTCATCATTCCCATAAATGATTGGACCACCAGTCGTGATGGGGGGCCTCGAAAAATTATCAGAGAGGATTTGAAGCTATGACGTCTGATAGTCATCTGGAAAAAATGTTGGAGCAGGGAGAATTTGCGGTTACCTCTGAGTGCGGTCCCCCCCGGGGTGCCGATGCAGAGGTGATTAAGAAGAAGGGTGAACTGCTGAAGGGAACGGTTGACGCTATTAACGTTACCGATAATCAGACTTCAGTGGTGCGCATGTCAAGTTTCTCCTCCTGTATTCTCCTCAAGCAGATGGGAATCGATGCTACCCTGCAGATGGTAACCCGTGACCGGAACAGGATTGCTATTCAGAGTGATATTCTCGGGGCCGCAGCCCTGGGTATCAACAACATCCTCTGCCTTTCCGGAGACCATCAGAAATTTGGAGATCATGCTACCGCCAAGAATGTCTATGATATGGATTCAGTCCACCTGATACAGACCGTGAAACATATGCGGGATGAGGGAAAGTTTTTAGGTGGGGATGAACTCAAAGGGGTCCCCAAACTTTTCATCGGAGCTGCAGCCAATCCTTTTGCGGACCCATTTGAGTCCCGTGTAGTACGGTTGGCTAAAAAGGTGGCGGCTGGTGTTCAGTTTATCCAGACCCAGTGCATATTTAATCTGGAACGTTTCGGCCAATGGATGCAGCTGGTTCGTGATCGGGGGCTTCATGAGAAGGTCTATATTCTGGGAGGTGTTACCCCGATGAAGTCTGTAGGTATGGCCAACTACATGAAGAAGATGGTACCGGGGATGGATGTTCCTGATGAACTGATTGCCCGCATAAAGGGGGTGGAAAAGGACAAAAGGGCAGAAGAAGGTGTGAAGATAGCCATAGAAACCATCCAGCAGCTCAAAGAAATGGAAGGGGTTCGTGGCGTACATATTATGGCCATTGAGTGGGAGGAGATGGTTCCCCGCATTGCCCAGGAGGCAGGCCTTCTTCCACGGCCGCAGGTTGCCTGAGAGAACACAGAAACTATACATGAGAGGAGGTGTCGTATGGCACGAATAATGATAGTAGATGACGATCCGGATATAGTGGAGTCTGTAACAATGGTACTCCAGAAAAACGGCCATGAAGTAATCCAGGCCTACGGTGGGGTAGAAGGTTTAGAGAAAGCAAAATCGGAAAAACCGGATGCCATTATTCTGGATGTGATGATGCCGGATAAGGATGGTTATGAGGTGTGCAAGGAGTTGAAGGGGGACTCGAACTACAGGGACATTCCCATATTGCTTCTCACTGCGGTAGTCTCTAAAATTCCTTCAACGTCCTACACCCACCGCATGGGTATGGAAACTGAGGCTGATGACTATGTTGACAAGCCGGTAGAGCCCACCGAGCTGGTGCGTCTGGTTGAAAGGCTGCTTAAAAAGTAGGTCAACATTTCTGCAATTCCCTCATTTCTGACCTCCGGGCAGGCCGTCGGGTTGAGGGAAATCAGATACTTTAGATCCTTGACGGTGAAGAGGCAGCAGGGTATACTGTAAGACAGGTGCCGTTCATCTTTTGAGCTCCGTGTGTGGGGCAGGAGAGCGCTTAGTATGGCTACCCGTGAAGCATTACGCATTCTGGTAGTTGATGATGAAAAAATCATCCGGGAGGGAGCAGAGCGTATTCTTATCAAGGAAGGCTTGAGCACCTCGATTGCCGAGAGTGGGGAGCGAGGGCTTGAATTGATTAAGGAGGATGCCTTCCAGGTTCTTCTCCTTGATCTCATGATGCCCGGTATTAGCGGGATGGAAGTCTTAAAGTCAGCCCTGGAGATAAAACCGGAGCTGCTGGTAATAGTAATTACGGGATACGCTACCATCGAAAATGCCGTGCTGGCGATGAAAAGCGGGGCATATGATTTCATTCCCAAACCCTTTACCCCTGACCAGCTGCGCATTGTTGTGCACAGGGCCCTTGACAAGATACAGCTTGAACGGGAGGCAGAAGAACTCAGAAGGGATCGGGCAAGGAGCCTTCAGGACATTGCCAAGGAGAAGAACAGGACACTTACCATTATTAATCACATGGCAGATGGGGTGCTGGTGACCGATAGGAAAGGTTCTATTGTCCTTAATAATCCGGCAGTGACTCGTCTGTTAGGGTGGGATG
>CALJBY010000272.1 GCA_938024025.1 uncultured bacterium | reverse complement strand
TTCGTGGTGCCCCGGGGGGCATGAGGGTTTGTTTCAGAAATGTAGATGTGCCCGCAGCAATTTTTTGAGCGAATAGCTGAGCACATCTGCAACCGCATTTTTTAGGAGGTTAGCTATGAGGCTTAAAGACAAGACAGCGCTTATTACCGGGGCTGCAGGAGGTATCGGAAGTGCTGTGGTAAAACGCTTTGCAGAAGAAGGTGCCAGAGTCATTCTCAGTGACCTGCATGAAGACGGCTGTCAGAAGCTTCTCAAGGAAATGGAGGGGTGTGCCGGAGGCATTATAACAGCAGATGTGACTAAGGAGGATGATGTTGTTGCCCTGTTTTCAGCGATAAAGGAAAACTATGGGCGCCTTGATATTGTTGCTAATATCGCCGGAGGTGATTTTGAAAACCAGGCGGCCGTGGATGAAATCAGCTATGAAAAGATGAGCTACAATATCGATGTCAATCTGAAGTCGTGTATCCTGTGCTGCCGGGAAGCATCAAAAATTATGATGGAACAGCAGTACGGGAGGATCATTAATATGAGTTCTCTGGTATACCGGGGAAGTCCCATGCAATTCACCTACTCCGCGGCCAAGGGTGGAGTTTTTACTTTTACCCGAAGCATGGCCCTGGCGCTCGGTATGTTTAATATTACGGTGAATGCCCTTGCGCCTGCCCTCGTCGAAGTACCGATCATTAAAGATGCTATAGGGACGGAAATGTGGGAGGCCCTCAAAGAAGACTGCGCCTCGCGCTATCCCCTCGGACGAGTAGGGCAACCTGTCGATGTGGCAAACTGTGCCCTCTTTTTAGCTTCTGATGAAGCAGCCTTTATTACGGGGCAACTTATTGAGATTTCGGGTGGGGCACGGCTTTAAAAACTGGAGTAATGGAGTGCTGGAATAATGGAGTATTGATTTTCCTAATGCCTTACCAGTACTCCAACACTCCGGCTTTTCTCTTGTGTCTGTCTCCTGACTTCTATCTTCTTTATTGCTTCGTGTTCTTCGTGGTTTAAACGTTATGAATGCTCGGTTTTTAGAACTTGAAATTACGGGCGCCTGTTATCATCTCTGCCGGCATTGCTATGGCTCATTTCCCCGGGAAGGGGAGTTAGATAAGTATACAGTAATGCAGGTAATCGATGAGGCAGGTGGATACTTCGACTGTATTATTTTCTCAGGGGGTGAACCCTTTCTCCATCCCGATCTGATCGCCCTGACTCATCATGCACAAGACTTTGTAGTATTTATTACCACCACTGGCGACGCACTGGGAAAAGAGCAGCTTCTTGACTTGCCGGGTAATGTTGTGCTGGTTTTTGGACTGGATGGTATTGGTGAGGTGCATGACTACTATCGCGGTAAACCGGGTGCCTATGCACGTCTCCTCAAATCCCTTGAGCTAACACAGGATAGACCGAAAGAAATTATTGTTACCCTCTGGAAGGGAATGCTTTCCCAGGTCGATGACATCATTGCCCTGGCAGAACACTATGGGGCGCTGCTTCACTTTAATGCCGTGATACCGGTTGGCCGTGCGCGCTTGAACCGGGAGATCTTGCTCAGCAGGGAAGAGAATGAGATGATGCATGAAAAATTGGAGACCCTGAGACGGGAGCGAGGGGCATTTCTGGTGACGGACCTCTATAAGATTACAGAAAAGGATTTGGGGGGTATTGACCTGTTTTGTAAAGGGCGCTATTCCATAACACCCACAGGCGATGTGCGGCCCTGTGAATTTCACCCCGGTGTGTTCGGAAATATATTTGAGACATCTCTCGGCCACATAATCGAGCAGGCAAAGGAAAGTGATTTTATAAAAGCACGGGAGACGGGCTTCAAAGACCAGGTGCGTTTAGATGTGCAAAACCCTTTTAACTATCACACGGAGATCTGCCACACCTTTGCCTTATAAGGGGGTTTATCTCAGTGATACCTTTCACGAGGAGCACGAATGAGTACTACCTGTAAAAAATGCAGTGCGCTCTGCTGTAACTATTTTGCCCTTGAACTCGATAAGCCAACAACGAGGAATGATTTTGAAAATATCCGCTGGTATATCAGTCACCAGAAAACATCCGTCTTTATACAAGCGGGGAAGTGGTATCTTAATGTGAAGAACCGATGTAAAAACCTTGATCCTGCTAATCGCTGTAAGATCTACGGGAATCGTCCTGCTATCTGCCGTAGGCTTGATTCAAAGAACTGTGAATACCACGATCAAAATGCGGTAAGAGAAATTAAAACGAGCAGGCAGCTGGCACAGTACCTGGAGGAGAACCCCATAAGGAAGAGACGCAAGAGGAAGTGAACTGCTACAAAGCAAAAAAAACCCAAACGCATAAACAGGCGCTTGGGTTTTTTTTAGATCTATATTCTGTTAAATCCGGAATGTGCAGTAGTAACCTGCTGCGGTTTAACTGATTGCACCGTTGGGACAAATATCTATACAAATTCTACAGCCGGTACAATTACCCGTGTAACAGTTTGCCTTTATTTCCTTCTCTACTTCTTTTAATTCCAGGGCACAACAGGGACAGTTATCGCTGCACCCGCCACAACCCAGACATTTTTCTTCATCGATCTCCGGATAAGCCCGGCAGGTCTGGCAGTAGTCGAAGAATTCCATTGGTAAAATCATCTTATCCCGTAACGAGGTGAGCTGTTTTTCGGGTGCGAGGGGATTGCCGCAGCCCTTACACATCTTAAGGTTTAGCTCGGTCTTCCAGTTTCGCATCATCCGCTGTGGGCCGAGATCTTCTTCTCCCTCGACGTAGATGATTTTAGCATCATCCATATCCTGCATTTTTATTACCTGGGTAGGGCAGGTGAAAACACAGCTTCCGCAGCCGATACAATCCGGAGAGGTTTCGTTAAAGGGGACCGCAACCTTTTTGTTAATCCCGCTTCCCTCGAAATCGATGGCATCTGCCTGAACAATTTCCGAACAGCTTCTTACGCATAATCCGCATAAAATACAGTATTCATTTTCCAGACTGAATTGCGGGGGAACAGCATCAACGCCAACCTCGAATCCTACTTCCCGCAGCTTTTTAGGGTTAGGACAGCGAGCCAACAGGAGTTCCATCACGAGTTTTCTCACGGCCTGTACTCGCTCGGATGCTGTTTCAACCTGCATGCCTTCCTGGATGAGATAATTGCATGACGTTTCCAGGGTTGTGCGGGATTCGCAGGTTACCTCAACCGTGCAGAGCCTGCAGTTGCCTGCCGGTTTGAGCGCATCACTGTAGCAGAGGGTTGGAATGTGAATGTCATTGTCCCGGGCGACTTCCAGAATAGTTCTGCCTGCCTGGGCCTTGATTTTCTTTCCATTGATGGTGAGCGTTATCATCGTTTACCTTTTCCTCCTGACGTTTGATGAAGTGGTTCTCCTGGTTGGATGCCTATGTGCCTTTAATATACTCACTGTAGTCATTTTTAAAGTGTTTCATGGTTGAGGTTACCGCGATGGGAACAGTTTTACCCAAAGCACAGAGTGATCCATCAATCATGGGCTGTGACATCCTCTCCAGAAGGGTTAAATCTTCCATTGCACCGCGCCCCTGACATATTTCCCCTACAATTTCAGACATTTTTTTAACCCCTTCCCGGCAGGTAGTGCATTTTCCGCAGGTTTCCTCCTTGAAGAAGGTAAGAAAGTACTGTGCCAGGTCTGCCATATTAACCTCATCGTCTATAACCGTAATGCCTGAACCAAGGAGAGAACCTTCTTTGTTCAGTTCATCATAGGTTAAGGAAAGTTTAGCAGATTTTGCCGGCAGCACTCCACCGGATGGACCCCCTATGGTGATGGCCTTTAATTTCTTGCCTGTACTGACCCCACCCCCGATTTCAATGATTTCTTTTAAACTGATACCGAGAGGCACCTCAACCAAACAGGAGTTTTGAATGCTGCCATTTAAGGAAAGAACCTTGGTTCCGGTATTCCCTTTAGTCCCGATACTGCTGAACCAGCTTCCCCCCCTGGCGATAATTGCAGGGATGTTGGCAAGGGTTTCTATGTTGTTCACCACGGTAGGCTGATCCCATAACCCTTTTTGAGCAGGAAAAGGAGGACGGGGCCGTGGTTCTCCATAGGATCCCTCAAGTGAGGTAATGAGTGCTGTTTCTTCACCGCAGACGTAAGCTCCGCCCCCTTGATCAACCGTCACTTCAAAACTGAAGTTAGTGCCGAGAATTTTTTCTCCCAAGAGTCCATGGTCACGGGCCTGACGAACTGCTTCCCTGATCTTATCCAGCGCTAAGGGATAATTATTGCTGATATAGATG
>CALJBY010000271.1 GCA_938024025.1 uncultured bacterium | reverse complement strand
GTGGAATCGGCAAAACAATACGGCCTCACGCCACTTCAGGCAACCGCTCTTGGAGGGACTGCCCTGGGTTTCCAGATGATGGTAGCTGTATCCTGTAATCCTGTCCTGGGATACATAATTGACCGTTTCGGCAGGGCTCCCATGATCATTTTAGGGCTTTCTCTCAGCACCGTAGGGTTTATTATCCTGGGATCGGTGGGCAATCCATTTTCAAAACTCGTGTGGCTGGCAGTTGCTCTGATTGGAGCGAGCCAGGCATCAGTAACCATATCCTCCAACGCACTGTGTGCTGACGCAGCTCCGAAGCCCTTGCTGGGTACGGTCATGGGGGGGAAAAATACCATGGCACCCATAGGAACCATCATTTTCTTACAGGTGGGCGGATTACTCTTTGACACTGTTGGTCCCATGAGTGCCTTCTTCATGAAGGCACTGGTTAATTTCCTGGTATTTGCCTGGGTAGTAGCTGTGAGGAAAAAGGTGGTTATGGGAGAAGAGTTCACCTAGAAAACAATAGCACCACTCCAATCTTTTTTATTCTCTTTTAATTCCGCAATCAGCACTGGATTGCGGTGTATAACATCCAGAGAACAATTATACCCCGTATACTCCAGATAACCGTTCGAATCCAATTGCTGGAAACAAGGAGAGATTGCGTCCGCGGGTTGAAACCACGGGCGAGTTTGCTGTGAGAAGGCACTTGAAGGGTGGCGGTGGAGACCCAGGTAATGCCGATTAACACCAGGTTGGTCCACACCTGCACGGGAAGAATTCCGGTTGGCGTCTTCCAAACGAGCAAAAGGGCGGTAGCAAGCTCAATCATCTGCAGCGGGATAACGACGAAGACGGTTCGGCGCAGGTTAGCATGCTGATAATCAGTAAAGCTCTCCGGTCCCACCTTGCTAAAAAGGGGATAGTGAACAATCTGTGCGAACCAGATAACGCCTACCATCGCCCAGGTAGAGGCACAATACATAAAAAAGACAGAGCACATTAATTCGGTCATGGGATTCTCCTCTGGCAAACGCTTGTAAAGATGCACCTCCCCCTGTACATTTGTTGGCGAGAAAAAACCAACCCCCCCTACTGGGGGTACCGTCTAAACACAAGGTTTAAGCGCATCTACACCAATCAAGGCACAACCTGGTTGTAACCGTTCCCACCAGCAAGCAGAAAAGCTCCCTTTGAGTGATGAAATCTACCCGCAGGATTAGTGCTTTCAGCCTCTTTCCGGTGACTGTCGGCACGATAGATACTGGATAAACGTCAACAGTCCGTTAGTTCCGGCGACAGGTGCATTAAGAACGACGTTAACCACTGTGCGTATCAATTGGATTGCAGTCCTGAGCTCGCCTAAGGAAGTCCGTGGAGGGTTTTGTGTACCTTGTAAGACATTACGCAACAAGGACAACACCAGGCTAATCCCCCGCAAGGTATAAAGGGAAGCAATAGCTAATAGTGAAGCACATGTATCATCACTTTCTGTCACCAATACACCATCAGGAGCAAAGAGTGATACAAAAAGTTCTTCATGTAAATAGTCAGTCTCCGCAATCATATGCTCAATAGCATCGATAGTAATAGTCTCTTTTCGAGGTTGCAGGATAGCTTCCAACCGTTCGATAACCTCTGCAACATAAAGTGCTTTTTCTTCATTGGACAATACTGTCTTAGATGCATCCCGGGCGATTGCATTGAACGAAAGGCTAGTGGTAAAAAAACAAACCAGTACCATACCTGCAACTATTTTTCCCGCTGTTTTCTTTTTCATTATTTCCTCCGCGTAAAGAATCTTCTCATCATATTAGAACGTTGCCGAATTAAACCAGAAATGCATATTTCCCTTGAGCAAAGGAACAGGAAGCATAGGGAGAAATTCACCAAGAGTAGGAATGTCGCCGGGAATAGAAGAAATTAAGCTTCCGTCATGAAAGGTATCCACTTTCATTAGGCTTAAGGTGAAAGGACCTACAGTAAAAATGGGCTTCAAAGTAATCTCCCACTTTAACTCGTTGGGGAACTCCTCAGGAAATAGGTCAACGGGAATAAAATCGGATAGTGCCGCTATATCGATGATCACCTCTTCAGTGATTTTACTGTTTAAAAAGGTAGCTTTCCCCTCCCAGGAGTCACTGAATAGTTCCCCGAAATTAATATTTATACCATACTGAAATGTATTTACCGTGGATAAAATGGAGATATCGATTTGATTTGACTCGTCGATAGGAGCGAAGGAGCGGTTCCATCTTTCCGTCGCGGCACCTAAGCCCCCAAAGGGAAGAGGAAAATCAGCTTCTTGATCAATTTCAAGCGGATATGATGCTTTAAGGGAATAGTGGAGAGTAACGGTAGGCGGTCCGAGTAGTGGAGCAGGATCAATACTCGTAATACTTAACTGAAAGGAGAATAAATCAAGGATAGTTATTTCCCATGGGCTCCCCTGTGTAATTTCAATCTCTCCCTTTAACCGCCGATTGATATCATACGTTATGGCAATCCCCTCTTCTCCCGCTACAGCTTCAAAGAAAAAAGCATGTGCCGGTGAGGAAAGGGAAAGAGAAAACAGAACTGCGAAAAAAACTCCCGAGAAACACTTTTTGCCATATGCCTTCATAGTATATCCCCCACACATAAATTTTTTCATGCTTTAGCGTTTTTCACAAAGAACGACAGTTAGGGTCTTCATAGCTCACGACAAGAGCAAAATCAACCTTTTTATTGCTACTCCCTGCTGTGAAGGTGACTTGATAATTTCTAAAAGTATGTGCTCTTAGTTGGGAAAAGTATCGTTACGTGCGTCTGTGTGCTAGAAAAAACGCTCTGTCTTATTTAACCTCGTCGCATTCGTCGTCAAGGGCAACCCAGTAGGGAGTCCCGGTAACGAGGTTAGTATCTATAGACCTGATAAGGGGCCGCGGGTCGGTATCGGGAGCACGATCACCGTTCGTATCGATTGAAGCGGGGAAAAATTTTTCATCCGGGAATGGACTCATCATTGCATCGGCTTTTCCGTTGATAACTTCAGCCAGGCAGGAAGAAATATCAAATACATACTTTGTCGTCACGGACTGATCCGGACCCTTAAAATAAGCATTGGTCAGCTGGGTAGAAAGTGGCCCTGCACATATTTTCACGTCCCCATCATTGAGGACATCTTCAAAGTTTTTATAGGGAGCTTCATTTTTGACGTAGAGGACCTGCTTGCTGCCGCTCAGGGTGCAGGTAAACCTGCGGGATGTCCTTCTTCTCAAGTCCTCTGACTTCCCACCGAGTGCATTCAGCTGGTCGAGGATGTCAATTTCCCCTTTATTCAACGCCGAGGTTGCATTAAAGGGCGGGGGGATGTTGACCTTGGTAACAGTGATCGGACCGGTGCCGTAGTGCTTGGAAATTTCGTTCAATACCGCCTTCAGCATATCCGCAGTGACCGGTGAAAAGAAGTTCGCTGTGGTTTCGGGTCCGGGAGGGCTATCGATCATGGTACCGACCCGTATTTTTTTGGTATCCAGAATCTGCTTGAGCAACCCTTCGGGTTTTTCCGGGAAGGGAATCATCCCCGGGGAGGGCAAACAGTCCACGATGTTTACCAGCACTTCAGCAGCACCGTGGACATTAAGGATCTGCCGGTAGGTGCCGTTGCCCAGTATACGTACCCAGGCAGCGTCCAACGCAGTCACTAACTGTTCTCTGCCCTTTGCAGGGCTTGATGGACCAGCCAATGAGGGTGGGGGACTCAAAAGACAGGAAAAGACTAAAGAAACAATAAAAAAAAGACGTGTTCTAACCATTGTTGAACCTCCGCTTTTTTTATTAAACCCCCATGTCCCACCGGGGCACCACGAAGCATGAAAATTGATCTTTCTTTTCCCCTCCCCTTAAGCCCCTCCCCAGCGGGGAGGGGAGATGGTCTGGACGGAGCTACTATCCCCTCTCCCTTGGGGGAGAGGGTTAGGGTGAGGGGGCATCGTAAATCTATTTTCGTGTTAAAATACCTACCCGGCCCCGCTTTTTTGGTGCCGTTCTCACTTTTCAGGATTGGTTACTGATCCATCTCGCAGACCAGGAGTTTGCGGGCGGTAATCGAGCCGATCAGCAGTTTGTTGCCATAGGTCGTGCCGCCGCTGCCGGAAGAGATCTGGTCGCCGGCATTCAGATAAATCTCTTCGATCAGGGGTGCTGCCCCGCTCAGATCAACACGCAACACCTGGCTCGGTGCTGTGCTGCCCACGATAAAATGCATGGCCAGGGCAGCGACATTCGAGTGTGCGCCCACCCAGAGTGAACCGTCTTCCGCAACATCGATATTGTCGGGTGAGGTACCCAGGTCGATAGTCCGTATGGTGGTCACCCTGCCGTCGGATGGATCGCGACTGACGACCCGTATCTCCTTGCTGCTGGTTTCGGAGATATAGAGTGTCCTGTAGTCTGCCGAGGCGTTAATGCCACCGCCCGAATGAATATCGTCCGCGACAACCGAGTAGTCGTCGCCATCGAAATAAACAAGCTTGGTCAGTTTCTCCCGGCCCCTGCGATCAACATCCTGCGCCACATAGAACTGCCGCTCGCCGACGGCAACCAGGTCATTGGCGCGGGTGATCAGCGGACTCATCAAGGTTTCCTGGTGTCGGAATACGCCGGGACTCTCCTCCCGGTAGCGTTCAATCTTTTCTTTCCCCGTTTTGCGGTCCTCGGGATGATTGATCACAAACAGGTACCGCTGCCCGGTCTGATCGATAAACAGGCTGATGCCGTGCGGATGCA
>CALJBY010000270.1 GCA_938024025.1 uncultured bacterium | reverse complement strand
TGGGTATCCTGGTTAATGACCATCACGGGGGCCAATCCACAGGCACCCAAACAGCGAACGGTTTCAAGTGTATACCGGAGGTCTTCTGTTGTTTCATCAACATCAATGCCCATATTTTGTTTCAATTTACCGAGCATTTTGTTGTTACCCTGAACGTAACAGGCCGTTCCCATGCAGAGCCGTACAATATTTCTTCCCCGCGGAACGAGGGTAAAGAAGGAATAAAAGGTTGTCACGCCGAACACGTGACTCGGATGCATGTTTAAGCCCTCAGCAATCCTCAATTGAACTTCTTCCGGTAAAAAACCACAGACCTCTTGAACCTGTTGTAACACGGGAATGAGGGCACCGGATTTATCCTTATGGGCGGCAATAATCTGATCTATCTTTTCCCATTCCTCCGGTGTTATCTCTTTCTCAAGGACCTTTTTTGTGCCTGAAGATTCACTCGACATGTAACGTTCTCCCAAAAAATGAATGATCATTCATTCATTAGCACACCGCTCTATTTCTGTCAAGAATTTTCTCAAATTATTTAACGGGAAGAAGGGGTAGAAAAGATAATATAATCAATTGGTTACTCAAGGCTGGGTGATGATTGAGGCTTAAAACAAGAAAAGGGGCAGCTTTTAAGCTGCCCCTTTTAAGAAATGTCTCTTTTATCCCTTTTTTATTTTGTGAGCAAAAATTCATTTACAAATGCTGCCCACTCTTCTCCCTCAAGACTCCCATAAATATCACTTACCGGGCTACCACCATCATGTGCTGTAGCTCCCACTTCAGTTTCAATGCGTTTTAATAGGCGGTTTGCTTCATCTTCCAGCCACGCGTTCGCATCGTCTCCATACAAGAGGTCTTTTAAATTCTTTCTGAGGTTCAGTGGCTCAATCATGTAGATCCAACCTTTACCATAGGGATCCTGACTAATGAGAGAAGGGTTCTTTTCAATTTCCGGATTAATGGCTGTAATAACGCCATCCATGGGAGACAAAAGCTTAGCCTTGCTGGAATCACGTGCAATGGTCCATCCCACAGAACCCTGGTAAAGATTTTCCCCGACCTTGGGCAGTTCAATACCGGTGAGACTGCCGACTAACCTCTGGGCAAAATCATCCATACCCACACGTATTCTTCCCCCATATTCCATATGTGTCCAGGAGTGTCCGCGATGAAAATAGTAATTCTCCGGCTGGGCATAACCTGCCACTTTCTTGAGCGTCTGCGGGATAACTGCTGGTGGAAGCCTGTCCTGCATCATTTGATCATACGAACACTCGCCACACCTGAAAGCATTGGGGCAGATCTTGTAAGCCACTTCACCGGTAGCCATGTATCGGCACTTTCTTTGGTGGGCAGGTAACTTCTTAAACTCCTTTACCCAGGTAGTGGCCTCCTTTTTCCTCGTATCCTTTTGCACGCCAACAACTTTTGCCGTTTCTTCTTCCTTGCGTGCCTTTTCTGAAAGTGCATGATCAAACTGGCAGCTACTGCAGTTATAATTATTGGTGCACAGTTTGTACGATACAGCACCTGCTTCCATCCAGATACACTTTCTTTCCCCTGCGGGAACCAGTCTCAGTTTTTTGTCTGTTTGCTCTGCCATTGTTCATTACCTCCTTATTATTATAACTTTATAACTGGATTTCTTATCTCTTCATGGTTGTATCATTTGATAGAGCAATCAACATGCCACTTTTTAGCGAAATATGAAAAAGACCATTTGATCCTTACAAATGGTCTACATATAAAGCTTTTTTACAAAGCTTCCTTTCACATTCCTTACGCTGCCTGATTATCAGATTCCACCATACTGTTGATTATTTCAACAGTACCTTTCCCATAAATCCATTAACTATTTAATTTATTTATCTTTATTTCTGCGTAACGATTGCTTACAGCAAGTGTTGAAATAATCAACATTCCACTACCTTTATATAACCTTCATCATGGCCTCGAGTTTTGAGAGCAGTGTATGATTGCAGAGTTTGCAGAACTGATCAGACTTAATATCAGTATCCCCAATGGTATAAGAGGCATGCATAACACAGTTGACATCATAACAGTGGGTTAATCCAAAGGTGTGTGTCAGCTCATGAATGGCTTCCTTTTCTACACGTGACATGAAAAGTGTATCGTCGCTTCTTAACCCGTAAAACTCCTGCCTCAAACGGGAGAGTGAAATGATGGCACAGTGACTTTCCAGTTGGGCCTCTCCAAAAACAAAGGTGAAAATGGGAATGTAGAGATCCAGGCTGGTTACACCAATGGTTCTAATAGAATCATTTTTAACCCCTCCGCAGAGCTCTTTTAAAATCAGGGTGGAATAATATTGCTTTCTATCAGGATTATAAGCATAGGAGGGAATCTCCCATGCTTCATTGATGCGGCAGGGATAGCCGAAACACCGGTCTACGGTTATGGCAAGCCTTTGCAGCACCCTATCGTCTATATCGCCAATGGGAATGATATCTACGTGTTTGTTCTTCATACACCTGCTTCAGATGTTACTCAGTTTTTGATTTCTCCAGATTATATTTTTTTATCTTATTGTAGAGGGTCACCCGGTCTATTTCTAATTCCTCTGCCGTCTTACTGATATTCCATCCGTTTTCTTCCAGTACGTGCAGTATATGGAGTTTCTCCCGATCCTTGAGGGATTTCAGCCCACTTTCCGGGGCCCGGCTCTGGTTAAAAAAAGGTAAATTTTCAGGAAAAATTTCATTTTTCTTTCCCACCACCACAGCCCGTTCAATTGCATTTTCAAGCTCCCGCACATTACCGGGCCAGTCATACTCCATCATTAACTTGACTGCTTGCGGGGAAATACGATCAATCTTTTTATTGGTCTCTGCCTTAAACTTATCAAGGAAGTGCTCTGCCAAAAGCGGAATATCTTCTCTCCTCTTTCGTAAAGGCGGTAGGTGTATGGAGACAACATTTAATCGATAAAACAGATCCTCTCTGAACAGTCCCTCCTGGATCGCCTTCTGTAAATCCCTGTTTGTAGCTGAAAGAATACGCACATTAACGGTGATCTGATCGACACCTCCCACGCGCATAAAACCCTTCTCATCAAGTACGCGCAACAAATCCACTTGGGTTTTTGGGCTTATCTCGCCAATCTCATCTAAAAATAAGGTTCCACCCTCAGCAAGCTCAAACCGCCCCTTTTTAGTGTAGAGTGCTCCCGTGAAAGCTCCCTTCTCATGGCCAAAAAGTTCACTTTCTAAAAGACCCTCGGTCATAGCCCCACAGCTGGCTGTGATAAAAGGATTATACCGCCGCGGACTATTGGCATGGAGGGCTCTGGCAATAAGCTCTTTTCCTGTACCACTCTCCCCTGTAATAAGAACGCTTGCATCACTTTCAGCAACATTTTTAACCAGTTCAAAGAGCTCCTGCATGGGGTGACTTTTTCCGATGATCTCTTCAAATTTATATTCCTGATCTAATCTCTCCCGAAGGAGTATATTTTCCTGAACCAGTCGTTGGTGCTCCACCACTTTTTCTACAACAAGGGCTATGGCCTCAGGATCAAACGGTTTAACAATATAATCATAGGCACCGTCCTTCATTGCCTGGACTGCAGAATCGATACTTGCATAAGCAGTGATGATAATTACCGGTAA
>CALJBY010000269.1 GCA_938024025.1 uncultured bacterium | reverse complement strand
GAGGATATCTGGGTGATATGGGAGGACTGGGCATGGTTACCCGCATGGCCATTAAGCTCCACCCCTGGCCGGGGCCTACGGCCTTCCCCTGTGATGGGATGGTTCCCAATCAGAAATCGGAGCTGCCCCCCGAAAAATTTGAATGGGTCATGTTTAAGTATCCCACCTTGCAGGAGTGTGTTAACGCCATGTATGAAATCGGGAAGAGCGAAATCGGCGGTAACCTGCAAAAGTGGCCAACCTCTTATTTGTGCTGGTGGCGCTCACGGTCGGCCGAAGAATACTGGGAGACCTGGAAATCAGGTTACTACCAGAAAAATATGAAAAATATGGTTGCCGTCTGCCTGTGGGGATTTACCTCGGAAAAACAGCTCCAGTATGAAAAAAGAGTGCTGATGGATATTATTGAAGAGACGAAAGGTAAACTCATCGACCAGGAGTGTTATGACAAGTGGGTCCCCTATACGGCTAACAACTGGATTCGTGACACCAGCGGTCCCCGTATGATGCTCCCTTCAGGGGCCTTTTCACTCTTTTCCGTGGGACCAGACACCCTGCAATTTGCTTTGGAATCCTGTGAGCGCGGTCATGTCTACATGGAGAAATATAGTCCCCCCGTGCTGGATTGTGACCTTTCCGACTGGATTGCGGCTCACGAGTTCTGTCATTTTGGAATCGGGGAAGCCGACTTTCCTTTTGAAAAATCGGTTGAAGAATCCGGTGCCGTAATGCAGTCAATGCTGGCCTTCATGAAGTGGGGATTAGAAACCAAAACCGAAGACGGCATGGGACCTGCCATGGGAGGACCGTATCATGCCCTGGCTGGACCGGTATACTACAACTATGACAAACTGTTGACCGGGATCAAAAAGAATCTTGATCCTAACAGTGTTGCTAACCCGCCCCACATTATCCCCACTGAATGATCCTGCCACAAAATAGCTTATCACAGAACAGCAGTCAGAGGAGAAAACGATTTCTGACTGCTGTTCTTTTCTTTACAGGTCAACCACCACTTCTTTTTTCCATTAACACTAACGAGCAGAACACGCTTTTCGCATGAGTGTAGAACTAAAATCCTTTGACATTTGATGAGCGAGTTTGTTTTAATCAAAAAGTACAATACGAACAATGAGTTTCTGCACAATCCTCAACACGCACCCATGAAAATTGCAAACCTCTTTGACTGGTTCACCAGGTTATTGCCCCTCTGGGTAATCATATGTTGTGTCAGCGCCTACTTCAGGCCGGCCCTTTACGTTCCCTTAAAGCCGTATATGGAGCTCGCCTTTGCCCTGACTATGCTCGGCATAGGTCTGGTTATTAACTATGACGAGTTCATCCCGCTCTTTCAAAAGCCCCAGATGATCTTTCTTGGCGTTCTGGCCCAGTTTGCTATTATGCCCGCTTTGGGCTTTCTGATTGCAAAGATCTTCAACTTTCCCCCTCACTACACCTTAGCGCTTGTGTTAGTAGGAAGTGTACCCGGTGCCATGGCAAGTAACGTCATCTGTTACCTCGCCCAGGCAGATGTAGCCTTCTCAGTGGCCCTTACCAGCACCGCAACATTTCTGGCCCCGCTCTTAACCCCTGCCCTGACCTATCTCTATGCACACACGGTTATTAACGTCCACTTTTGGCCCCTCTTCATAAGCATAATAACGATGGTGATCCTTCCTCTTATTGCAGGGTTTATCCTCAAACGATTTTTTCACCATCAAATACGTAAAATTGAGGTGCTTTTTCCCTCACTTTCTACTATATTTATTGCATTCATCTGCGGACTGGTAGTAGCATTAAACCAGCAGACGCTCATGGAAACAGGATTAATCCTTTTCTGCGCCGTTGTGCTGCACAATCTCTTCGGTCTCCTTCTCGGATACGGGGCAGGAAAAATGTACCAGTTTGGTGAAAAGCAGTGTCGGACCCTTGCCTTTCAGGTAGGCATGCAAAACGCAGGACTGGGAGCAGTGTTGGCATTGAAACATTTTTCTTCAGAAACGGCACTGCCCAGTGTCCTCTTTGCAGCCTGGTGTGTCATTACTGCATCCATTCTCTCTGAGTTTTGGGCGCGGCCCCAGGAACTGCCAAAAGTTTCATGAAGAAAAGGAGAAACTATGAAACCACAGAGTGCACAGAGGAAAACTCTGTGTTCTCAAAAAGAATTTCCTCCCTCACCCTACCCCTCGCCCCTAAGGGGAGAGAATTGAGATAAGGGGCAATGGATAAAAGGTTTGGTTTATTGATTAATTTTTACGTAGAAAGTTTAAAAACTGAGAAAAATGATTAATACTTTCAAAGGACACAGAGGGAAGGAAATAACAAAAGCATCTAAGTCGTTGATAGTTATTAAATTCTCAGTGTGCTCTGTGGTTTGGTTTTGATAAAACCCAACCCAACTAAGGAAGACTTCACATGCAAGAACAGAAAGACAACTCATTTTTACAAAGGATGCTTACAAGGAAAACGCAGTGTCCTCCCTGGCAGGGGAAAACGTTAGTCCGGAACGCACCTTCTACTGCACTGAAAGAGTGGATCGCTCAACTTGACGGGCTTTTCGATTATCTCCTCTCAGAGCTCGATCCCTACCAGGGAGTGCTACATGCAATTTCATTTGATGGTAATACTATCTACTGCGGCGGCCGTGAGGCAGCCTTGAGCAGTGATGGAAAGGTAATCGTGGTAGGCGGAGGCAAAGCCAGCCACCAGATGGCCAAGGCAGTCTATGAAATCTTTGGCGAACACGCACACGGGCTGGTAACCACCCACAAAGACCTCGGCCAGCTCCCCCCCCTGGGTAACATCCGGTTTCAACCCGCAGGTCATCCAAATCCTGACGAGGGGAGTGTTGCGGGGGCAGAGGAGATCATACGCCTCTTGCAGGAAGTGGGGACAAACGATGTTGTCTTCTCACTCATCTCCGGAGGTGGGTCGGCCATGATCGAATTACCGGTCCAGGGTCTTACCCTTGAGGACTATATCACCGTCAATGAACTCTTAAACAGGGCAGGTTTTGACATTGGGGAGTGGAACGGAGTACGAAAACATCTCTCACAGGTAAAGGGGGGACAGCTTGCAAAGAGGGCACATCGGGCGAAGCAGGTTTTCAACCTTATAGTATCCGATGTGACCGGTGACCGGCTTGATGTAATCGCCTCAGGCCCTTTCGTAGCTGATCCCTCAACCTTCGAGGATGCCCACAGGACACTTTCCAGCTTGCAACAAAAGATTACTCCACTCGGCCAACACCTCCCCCCACCAGTAACAAACTACATCCAAGCCAATCGAGGGATTACAGAGCGGGAGACCCTCAAAACAACACCACAGAACGTAGTAAATCTTATTGTGGCCAGCAACAACACGGCAATTGACCTTATGGCAGAGCAATTGGCATCCAGGGGAATTCATGTGCCAGAGAGACAGCGGATACGAAACATCGTCGGCGACATAGAGGATGCGACAATCGATATCTACACCCGCCTGGTCAAAGCCGTAAACAGCAATCCTCACCAGCCGACGGCAGTAATAGCCGGGGGTGAGGCAACGGTGGATGTAACCCGCTACCCTGACTTTAAAGACGGCCAGTCCTATGGCGGACGGATGCAAATGATGGCTGCGCTCATGCTGTATCTGATTGAGGATCTACCCATCGTTGGTCTCTTTGCTGCCACAGACTGCCGGGATGGAAAGCCCCCCCCTGGAATGCCAGAGAGTGCGGGAGCGCTCGTCAGCGGTGAGACCTTACGTAACAGTCAAACACAGAAGATTGATACTACCGCCTACATCAATGCCTGCAATACGTACGCACTGCATGAGAAGACAGCAACACAAATTCACAAAGCAACCTTCGTCACTAATGTGATGGATCTGGCAGTTGTATTGTATGTGCCAATGGATTAAAGCAAAAAGGACACTCTCAAAAAACTATCCTTGCAAAAAGACTTTTGTGAAAATGCTTTCAAAACTTAAAGATAGAATTAATTTTTATTTCGAAGACTTGACCACACCCATGGGGAAGACCTTTGATCTGGTGGTGATTGCACTCATCTTCATCATGTGTGGTGTGTTCGTTTTAGAAACCTACGACCTTCCGGAAAATATAATGAAGGTGATAGAGTCGGTGGAACTTGTTATCACAATCATCTTTATCATAGAATACCTCCTCCGCTTCTGGGTCGCACAAAATAAACTCAAGCACTTTTTCCACATTTACTCACTCATCGACCTGGCAGCCATTATTCCCATCTTTTTCGCACAGCAGCACTTTCAGGTAATACGGGTGTTTCGTGCTCTCCGTATTATGCGTCTCACTCGCTTCCTGGACGACCCTCACTTCTTTTTCGGTAGTATCAAACCCCTTCACCTCATTATTTTTCGTATCATCTACATCATGATTGCAATTGTATTTGTTTCCGCCGGGCTCATCTTCTATTCGGAACACAATATCAATCCGGAACATTTTTCCACCTTCTTTGACGGTGTCTATTTTTCTGTAGTTACCTTAACCACCGTTGGTTTTGGTGATATCGCCCCGGTATCAACCTATGGAAAAATCATCA
>CALJBY010000268.1 GCA_938024025.1 uncultured bacterium | reverse complement strand
TTGCCCGATTAAATGCGAAGCTTATTTAACTAGGGTAGGCGAGGAGCTTCAAATTTCGGTAGGAGCGCATTCATGCGCGATGCATTCGCGGCTTAAAGCCGCTCCTACCATCACCCTGGCCGACACGAGTGTCAACTCCCTGGCTGAGCTCGGGCCAAGCGGGCAGGCAGCCAGGCAATGATTTACCCTGTTAAATATAGATATGTGACATTTTAGCTTTTCAGTTGACTGCCCAAGCCCCACATTCAGAGGTGTAACTGGATCGAAAAAAATTTAACAGGGCAGGGAATGCAGCGCAACGCAGCAGATACACTTTTTACGAAGTCGGGCAAATTTGTATAAAATACTTGACACTATATGATTCATATTATAGAGTTCGGTTCTTAATCAATCGATGTTATTTCTTGTAAGAAACATAGATAAGGAGAAGTGCCTTGGCCAAAAAGATACCAGCAGCAAAGACACGCGGAAAACACACCTGGAAAGATACCAAAGTCGGGTGTGTTTTATTGGAAGAAGGAAAGGCAAAGCCTTTTGAACCGGGAGAAAAACCCCTGTTAGTTCCCCTGTGGGACAAGGAGATGTGTGTGCGTTGTGGCCTCTGCTATCTTTTCTGCCCTGATGCCGCAATTAAAAGGAGTGATGATGGCTACTATGAAGCCACCCTTGATTACTGCAAGGGATGCGGCATCTGTCACCAGGAATGTTGGTTTGGGGCCATTAGCATGATGGAGGAGGCATAATGGATAAATTTGCACTGTACGTACCTCAGCTGTTACCGTTTAAGGAACATTTTTTACCCGAAGCACACCGGGCCTGCATGGGCTGCGGGATAGCACTCGGGGTAAGACAGACCTACAAGGCCTTGGAAGAAAAAAATGAGTGGATGGAGGGAGCCCATTGGGAAGTACCCTTTAAGCAGCCCCTTCCCGGAAGTCTCATCAAAGGCACGAAAGAAGTTGGGGAAGAGACACGGCCTGCCCTGCTTCAAATTGAAAAAGACGGTCAAGCGCACCTGCTTATCTGTTTTGACAATGAAGCAGTTACCGCTAAACCCACCCCTGCAGTTTTCAAGAAAGCTTTCCCTGCTGCTGCAGTAGCACGGGGTTTTCACTATGTGGCAACTGCATGTCCGAGTTATCCTTTCGATCTGATTGACAAAGTGCGGAGAGGAATGGAGAGTGAAGGGAACAGCTATATCCACATCTTGTCCCCCTGTCCTGTAGGATGGGATTTTGAAAGTGAATTTACGGTACAGATTGGCCGCTTTGCTGTAGAATCTGCAATCTTCCCCCTCTATGAGGTCGTTACCGGCAGCCCCCGTTTAACCATCGATCATCCTAAGATTAGACCGGTAGAACAGTATATACACCTGCAAAACCGATTCAACCATTTTAAGAAGAAAGAAATCCTGGCCATACAAGCTGAAGTGGACAGTCACTATACCAAACTACAAGAAGGGAAGCTGTAAGGAGGAAAAGATGGCTCTGTCAAACTGGGACAAAAAGGCTCAAGCAACCTTTGCTAAGATCATGGAAGTTGTTCCCGAGCCCATGCAAGATGCTATGAAACCGCAACTCATTTCCATGGTAGAAAATAAGGCAGCAGGTTCTCCGGTAACAACTGACGTTATCGAGCGGCTGGTACGGGAGGACCTCCCCGAACCCCAGAAGAGTGTTATTATGGGCGCCCTCGGGTTATCTGCTGAAACACCCCAACCCCAGGCAGATGAAGAAACGCCCCAGCTCACCTGGGAGGAAGACAGCGAAGGTATGGTGGAGAAAATCATGGATGTGATCCCTGAAATGCTTCGCGGGGCAGTCAAACCCAAGTTATTGGATTTTATCTCGAAGCAAGCCGGGCCAAGCGGTACCGTAACCGAAGCTCTTGTATCTGAAGCCATTCAGAAAATGAACCCCCCAGAACCCTATATGAGCCAGATCATGAAGGTGCTGGCCGCCGGTTCGGGCCTTGATTTAAGCAAACTGGATGATATTCTGGCACAGTACCAGGGGAAACAGGAAGAACTCGTGAATATTTTCCATGACATACAGCTGGAATATGGCCACCTTCCCAAGGCGGCAATCGGCAAGGTGAGTGAATATCTCACTATCCCCACAACTACTGCTTACCGGGTTGCTACCTCTTATCAGGCCTTTAGCCTTGAGCCCAAGAAAAAACATGTCGTTAAAGTCTGTAACGGTACAGCGTGTCACTTAAATGAGTCAGACACGCTGCACAAAGAATTAGAAAAAACCTCCCCTGGTCGTTTTACTCTCGAGAAAGTACGGTGTATCGGCTGTTGCGGAAATGAATCTATGGTAATGGTAGATGAGGAGTGTGGAGATAGCACCTGGGCACAAGATAAGATTTCCAAATTCTAGTTTTTAAGGGAAAAGAGGAGCTGCTATGAAGATCAAAAACGAAAGTGATCTCAAAAAAATAAGTGATAAAACCAAAGATGCTCTCGTGTCTTCTGAAATAAGAATTCACGTGGGAACTGCAACGTGTGGCTTGGCAAAAGGGGCACATCTCGTGAAGGAGGCCTTGGAGACGGAGCTAAAAAACCAGAAACTGAAGGCACAGGTTGTTGAGGTTGGTTGCAATGGTATGTGTCATCATGAACCCATAGTTGATGTGATTCAAAAAGGCAAACCAAAAATCACTTACGGTCCCCTGACCCCCGACCAGGCAGCTCCGCTGGTAAAGGCAATTAAAAAGGGAACGATTTTACCAGAGCAGGTGATATTCAGGACCGATGAGGAAGAAAACCTCGTCACCGGTGAATCCCTGAATTACAGCCCCGGTGAACCCGCTGAACCGGTCAAGAAAATAACTGAGTATCGCAAACATCCCTTTTATCAAAAACAACAGAAGATTGCATTGCGGAATGCGGGCCGCATCGATCCCTCCAGCATAGAGGAGTATATCTCCTTTGGGGGTTATAGAGGCTTAGCACAAGCACTCAACATGCCCCCCGAAAAGGTCATTCAGGAAGTGATCACATCAGGTTTGCGCGGTCGAGGTGGCGCTGGATTTCCCACCGGAGCAAAATGGAAGGCCTGCCAGGAAGCGCAGGGTACAACAAAGTATGTTGTTGCTAATGGCAGCGAAGGAGATCCTGACATTGGCATGCACCGAAGCATGATGGAGGGAGATCCCCACAGCGTCTTGGAAGGTATGATGATAGCAGCCTATGC
>CALJBY010000267.1 GCA_938024025.1 uncultured bacterium | reverse complement strand
CCGGAATTTGCCTACAAGGTTGCAGAAGAGCGTGTTGAAGAGGCCAAGGAAACAGGTGCAGAGGCGATTGTTACCTGCTGCCCGTACTGTGAGCAGAATCTGGCTGACCCCCTGCAAGCAGAGGGTGAGACCATGAAGCTCTATGATCTGACTGATCTCATGCTTCAGGCCCTGTAACAGTATACTGCATCGGTGCTGTGCATATTCAATGGACGTCAAAAAGTGGTTAGGAGAACTCTTCTAACCACTTTTTTTATGCGGGAGCAGTGCCGTGCAGGTACTTATGGTTTGCTGAGCAGTACAACCACACTGCGTGGCGCCATCCGGTAAGGCCGGTTGGGCTTTATCGGGCGTTCTTTGCCATCCGTTACAATATCCCGGGGGGCAGTAAGGGCCGTATCCAGTGCTCTCCACCACGTTTTCCCCGAGTGCAGTTTGGGAAGGACAAATTTTAATGCTTTTTCGGAACCATTGAACATGAGGTAGAGGTCATTATCGGTAACATCACCGCTTATTTCGGGGTAACTGCCGTCAATAAGACACGCTAATGATGTGCTGTCATTACGCCAATCCGGCTCGTGGGCGGCAGCGGTATACCAGCTGATATCGGCAATACCATCGTGATCAGTATCCTCACCCGAAAAGAAGTGGGTCCTCCTCAGGCAGGGATGCCGTTTTCGGAAGGCTATAAGCTCTTTGGTAAAACGAACGATCCCCTTGTGTTGCTTCACAAAGTTCCAGTCATACCAGGATAGCTCATTGTCCTGGCAATAGGCATTATTGTTACCCCGTTGTGTCCGTCTGAATTCATCGCCTCCCAGGAGCATGGGTACACCCTGTGAGAGCATAAGGGTGGCTATGAAATTCTTAACCTGGCGGGTTCTAAGCGTGTTAATGGTCTCGCTATCCGTTTCTCCTTCCACGCCATAATTGCAGCTGAAGTTTTCATTTGTTCCATCTTCATTAGTGTGCCCATTAGCTTCATTGTGTTTGGTTGAGTAGCTTACCAGGTCATGGAGGGTAAACCCGTCGTGACAGGTGACAAAATTGACACTGTGGAAAGGTGCCCTGCCGTTTTTCTGGTAGAGATCTGAACTCCCGGCTAATCGCGTTGCCAGCTGAGGGACCATCCCGGCATCTCCGCTCCAGAAACGCCTGATGTCATCACGGTAGTGGCCGTTCCATTCAGCCCACCTGCCGGGAAAATCGCCGACCTGATAAGCCCCTCCTGCATCCCATGCCTCGGCAATAATTTTCGTATCCCGTAAAACGGGATTTTCTGCAATACGTTCGATCAGCGGTGAATTTTTAAGTATCTTACCCTCCTGATTTCTGCCAAGGATTGATGCAAGATCAAAACGAAAGCCGTCTACATGCATCTCAATGACCCAGTAGAGCAAGCAGTCCAGAATCAAGCCCCGTACGACAGGATGATTACAGTTGAGGGTATTGCCACATCCTGAAAAATTTTTGTACCGTCTTCCCCCTTCTGACAGGAGGTAGTAGATAGTATTATCCAAGCCGCGAAAACAGAGGGTAGGACCTGTTTCATCACCTTCTGCCGTGTGGTTGAAGACAACATCGAGTATTACCTCAATACCTGCCTTGTGGAGTGCGATGACCATTGTTTTGAACTCCTGTACCTGCTCTCCCATTGATCCTGAACTGCTGTAGCGCCCTTTGGGTGCAAAGAAGCTGATGGTGCTGTATCCCCAGTAGTTGGAGAGCTGTCTGCCGGTGGTGGGGTCTTTGCGCATGATTTCATGTTCATCAAATTCATGAATGGGAAGCAGTTCTACCGCAGTAATGCCCAGTTGCTGCAAGTAGGGTATTTTTTCGATCACTCCCTGAAAGGTTCCGGGATGACTCACGCCGGAGCTTGGATGAGAGGTGAGTCCGCGAATATGGGTCTCGTAAATAATGGTATCCTTCATGGGGATCTTTAAGGGACGATCATCTCCCCAGTCAAAGGAGTTGTCCACGACGATGCTCTTGGGTGCACCACCCGCGCTGTCGAGGGTAGAAAAAGAGAGATCACCTTCAGTGGAATTACTGTCATAACTCCGGGCATCGGAAAGGTCCCAGTTGAAATTACCGGTGACCCCACGTGTGTAGGGATCTAAGAGAAGTTTGTTTTTGTTAAAGCGCAATCCCTCCTGGGGTCGGTACGGTCCATCTGCACGGTAGCCGTAGAGCTGTCCCGCCTTGATCCCTTCGACGAAGACATGCCAGATATCCCCGGTCTTGTTGTGCTCGGGATCCAGGATGATCTCACCTGAGAGGTCATTCCCACTCGCGCTGTTAAAAAGCTGCAATACGACCGCGGTGGCGTGACGGCTGAATACGGAGAATTGGACTCCGTTTGCAGAGCAGGTTGTCCCCAGGGGAAGGGGCGTTCCGGGGGACGTCTTAAGTAGAGATGTGTTGTTCGTTTCTTTCATACGGCTACTATAGCATGGAAAGGTTTTCAGGTATAGTAATAACAGCAAGAAAAGTGGTGCTCTTGCTAGTAATGAACCCAAAAGCACCACGTGTTACTCGGTTTTTCCTGTTGATCCTTCAGCATTATACACTAACCGCAGGTCGTTCCCTTTTTCTTAGCCAATCCATGAATCGCGTTGTATACCTGAGATTGTGTGTTGGGCAACTATCCACACAAAGACCACAGCCGGTGCACTGTTCTGTTTCCACCGGTATATTGCTCATTGCAGATGAAGCCACATCGACAGACATTTTACATGCATCATTACAGGCATTACAGTTGGTGCAGTGGGTGAGACCTGTTTCAATTTTCTGACCAACACCTCTTCCTAGTATACCAAGCAAAAATCCCACCGGACAGTAGTAACAGTAACCTCTGCCTCCAATGAAGAGCCATAGAAACATAAAGAGGAAAAGCTCCAGGGTGAAATATTTCAGTATTTCCACAATCATCAGCAGTCTGATGGAAACAAAGGAAACCAGGTAATATGCAAAGAAACTCCAAAAGAAGATTAACACCATGTTCAAGAAAAACAGGAACAGCTGAACGGATATAAGTATTTTCCTTAGAGCGGGCTTTATCTGCTTAGACTGGGGTCTCTTCTTATTGTGTGGCGTCAAGGGAAGAGCAACACCCATCGACTCTGCATGAGCACCGTTAATCAGACAGAGCATACTGCAGTGCCAGCGCCTGCCCAGAAAAAGGGTGCCGGTAAAAAGAACTATTTGATAACCAAAGTAGGTATATAAAAGAATGGTAACCCCATTCATCCCATAGGGTTCTTCAAAACTGTTGCCGAAATATGAACCTATTGAGAGAAGCTGCAGGGGAAAGGTTGACCAGGGAAAAGGACTGATGCCAAAGTACAAATCCCAAAAGCGGGTAAGCAGTGGCAGAAGAATTAAAAATGTAAAGGCCATGAGGGAAAAACTCATCAAGCTGGTAATCCTGAATCGAGATAGTGTACCCTTTTTCTGAAGGGTATAGCGAATGGTAAAAAAGACACCCAGAATGATAGCACTGGCCCGCACCAGATTTTCATAGATCTTGAAGAGGAGTATGAAAATCTTCCGGGTTTCCGGATCCATTTGCCTCGTCATTCCTATGCTCATCCCAATTGCAGTGCCAAGCACAATAAGCCCTATAGCAATGATTCGAATCATCACAATATTTGTGTTTTTTTCTTTACCCTGCTTCATATATTTTTATCTGACTATACATCTCGGTTTTATTATCGCCACAAAACTGGGTACCAGCAAGAGGCCACCCAGCATATTGAGCAGCAGGATGGTCGCCAGGAAAAATCCCATGGTGGCCTGAAACATTAAGGGAGAAAAGACCCAGACGACAAGACCAGCAGTCATCGCCAGGGCGGTAAAAACCACCGGCTCACCTACCGATGTCATGCTGGAAGTGATAGCACCCTTTAAGTCCTTTCCAATCTTATATTCTTCCAGGATCCTTCCCAGCATATAGATGCCATAATCTACCCCGAGACCTATTCCCACCGCAGCAACAGGCAGCGTACTCTGTGTTATGGTAATGGGCACAGGAAGCAGATAAAATATTCCAGTAGCCATCATGGAAAAAGCAATGAGATTGGATATGATGAGGGGAATAGTTAATATCAGCGCTGCTACAATGGATCTGAACATTACCCAGCAAATAAGAAATATGGCAAGCAAAGCCCAGACAAGTGTCTTCCAGTGGTACTCTTCAATAACCTCATTGATGGCAGCTTGAACCCCGACGGCACCTCCAGCCAGCTTATAGTGCAAGGGGGGCTGAAGTTCCGAGTGATTATCAACATACTCCTTAACCCTTGCAATTACAGACTTTATGGTCGTTGCTGTTTTATCTCTACAGTAGATCATAATATTAGCACTTTTGTCTTCTGCATCAACGAACATATCCATAGTCCCTGGCTCTCCCATGAGGACGGCGGTCCTGTAGCTAAAGCATACCTCTCTATCGTCTGTGGGAAAAAAAGACCAGTTGGGATCTCCTTCGTGAACAAAAGAACTGCCACCGGCAGACATGGAGATAATCGATCGGGTAAACATTACCTTCATCCCTGCTGTTCCCTGCATGAATGTCTGAAACCGAAACATATCTCTAAGATTATCGGCACAGGTTCTTCTTTGCTTTCCGGGGCAGGACAGTAAATCATCTTGCTTTTCCCCCTCCATTACCACATACAGTGGACTTACGATAGGCATACTGAAAGCGATCCTAAACCCATCCTGGTTGTACCGGTGCCAGGGCCAGAGCAATGAGGAACCGGGCATGGCATCTCCCACCTGGATATCTTTTGCTCCTAGGTATCCTAAGATGATTAATACGGGTACCATGGCAAAGACCAGCAGGCTTCCTTTTCCTCCCATGAGAAATCCTACTCTGGCTAAAACGCGATCCAGGACACCTTTCTTCTCAAATTTCTTGAGGAGGTTGGAAGAAATGGGCAAAAAGCTTAAGACGATGGGAATAAATATCATGGCGATGATAACCTGGGCAATACACCAGAAGGTGCAGACTATGGTGATCTTCTGGAGCATTTGAATGGGGGTTAAGGCGATAAGGATAATGCCCATGGCGTCGGTGGTGATGGCGGTAAACCCCGGTTTGAACATGCCTTCGATTACTCTCTTGCACGCTCGTTTACCCTCTTTTACTATCAGGCACTCTTCTGAATAGCGTTTGACTACCTGAACCGTGTGACAGGCGGCCCGGGAGGCAACCAGAAAGGGAAATACGAGGATAAGAGGATCCAAGTTATAACCCAGAAGGCTCATGAGACCTAATCCCCATACCCCGCTTAAAAGGGCTGCCAGAATCGGGAGTACCGTTGCACGAATAGATCGATACCAATAGTAGAAAAGAAAGAGCACAACCAGAAAGGTGATAATCATAATTCGTAGCACATCACCCACATAGGAATCGACATAACCAAGGTGCATAGGTTCTCCATGTATGGAGAGGATGTGATTGGTATCTTCGTATGTATCCTGCAACCGGCGCAATGCTTTGAAGACCACTGAATAGTCAATCTCGTCTTCAAAAAAGTCCGCCGTGATGAGAGTCTTTTTACAGTCAAAAAAGACAAAGCTTCCGTAGAAGAAACTGCCATAGACCTTCTCTCTTAGTGTTACTGCCTCTTCTTGTGTCTTAGGCACCTCCGGCCACATCAGAGGTACTACACGAGAACCGCCTGAAATTGCCTCCACGAGCATCATCTTTTTTAATGCAATGGAGGCGATCTTGAACCGATCTACAGCGGGGATAAGGTACAATTCATCAGTTATATCCTTTATCTTTTGAAGTGTCTGAGGAGTGAAAATGTCCCCTTCTCTCACCTGGAGCACTAACACCAGAGAATTGGCACCACCAAACTGGGACCGAATCCTGTTGTGCAGTTTAATGTACTCATGCCCCTGGGGTAGCAGGTCAGCAAATTTGGTAAACACCTTTAAATCTTTGAGCTTGTATGCAAAGAAAAAAGTAATTACCATAGTGATAGAAAGGATCAATATCCTCTTTTCAATGATAAAATCTGAGAGTTTATTCATGACTGAAAGGAATCCACATAACAGGTTTTACTCTAGTATTTCTCACGGGTTTAATGGGACAAAGAATCTAGTGAACGGTGTGGGTTGTAAGCATTGCACGGTATCGGATATGGTGATTGTTCTTGCCTCTACGCAAAAAGCGAGTGTGCATAGTGCATTCTTTTTGCGATCTGAATGCCGTTAACACATTGACAGGTTGGAGATGAACAATTGATACAGGAATAAGCATTTTCTCTATTAGTTAATTGACGGTAGGTCTGCCGAGCCTGCTCAAGATCTCTGTATCCCTCATAATACATAAGCGCTCTGTTGATGTTAAGAATATCGATAGCATTACCACAACCTGGCAGGCACTGAGCACACATAGTGCAGTACTTGTGCTTTATGGAGTTATAATACGTGTGAAGAGTCTTTCTATCACTCCAACTCATCTTTTTTCCTACTGCCCCAACATTTTCTATGAGTTCCTCCATATTTTTCATCCCGGGAACAGCACAATCTACAAAATCCTGGTTTAATGCCCACTTCAAGGTTGCCTGATGGGGACTTAAGGAAGCGGTGGGCTCATCATCATATCCTCCAACCTGTGTTTTCATGGCAATAACACCAATATCCTTTTTGCGGACTTCCCTTAAAGCCTCAACTTCTTCCGGTGGACTTAAGAAATTTAACCAGGCAAGTAGAACGTCATAGAAGGCAAGTTTTGCTAGCTGATCTGCTACATCTATAAATATTCTTCTATCATGGAGAGAAACACCCACAAAACGGGCTTGCCCCTCTTTTTTTAACTTTTCCAGGAATGAAAGAATGGTTTCATTTGTAAGCCACTTTTTGTCCAGGACGTCGTGTACAAAGAGCACATCCACGTAATCTGTTTGGAGACGCTTCAGGCTCTTTTCCATTATTTCATCCATTGTCTTTCTTTCAAGCAGAGGGTCCTTTTCCATGGGATTTTTTTGTAATTGAAATAATGGTGGAAGTTTGGTGGCAATAAAAACCTTTTTTCTCCCGTATTCTTTCAGCACTTTACCGAGCAGTATTTCACTATTACCATTTCGATAGACATGTGCAGTATCGAAAAAGTTAATCCCTAAATCGAGTGCCTTAAATATGACCGCCGGTTCTTTTAACTGGGCTAAACCATGACTTACAACCGATACCTTTAGTCCGGTTTTGCCAAGAGTGCAATATTCCATGGTTGGCTCTTTTTGCCTCGTATGTGGAGGCTCTCCTTGTGATGCAAAGGCAGGTTGTGCACAATACTGACTGAGGAGTAAAGAAGCACCGGACAGTTTTACACTGCATTCCGTAAAAAATTTCCGTCGGTTTATTCTTCTCATTGCCATGTGGCCATACCTCTATTGATTGATAAATTTTTGTACTAGATATATCTTTTTTTATTATATAGCTTATAAAATATATAAGAAAAATAAATATTAGGAGGTTTCCAATTGATTCATATAAAAAGGTTGGATGAAAATAATTATTAGATAAATACTCAACAGGCCTGTGTAATATATCAATTGGTATTCCCCAGGGCTTATACGTTGGCAGACCAAAAAGTTCTTGGTTGAAATAGTTGCCCCACCGTCCAATAGTTTGGGCCAGGGC
>CALJBY010000266.1 GCA_938024025.1 uncultured bacterium | reverse complement strand
ACTTCAAAGGTTTTATTCCGTGCCGCCGGAACCTCCAGGGCCGCCACGCACACGCGGGCAACATCTGCCCGTGTGATGAGTCCCCCGTCCTTGTCCCCCTGTTTAAAGAGAATCTCGTATTGTCCGCCAGCTTCGTCCGTCAAACCGCCGGGTCGTACGATGGTGTACGGTACACCGCTTGTGCGAAGCACCTCCTCGCCTTTTAATTTCCATTTGAGCACGTTGTCAAAGGCCTTGTTCAGGTAGTGATCTTCATGGGTGACCCCCATGGACGAAACCAGAACGAACTGATCAAGGTTGGCAGCGGACACAGCATCAGAGAGATTTTTCACTCCCCGATAATCAACAAACTCAGGTCCATTTTTGGCGTCTCCGCCGGGGCCTGCTCCGATAGCAGAAATTATATACGTTACACCCTTCAAAGCCGCCTTTATGGATTCTATTTCACGCACGTCACCTTTGGCATAGTCAATCTTTGATCCTAATAACTTCTTTGCACGCTCGACATCACGAACAAACGCCCGGACGTGAAAACCATTTTTCACGAGTGTTTGTACCACAAGACGTCCCGTCCCCCCGGTGGCACCCGCAACCAGAACAAGACCTTTTTTAGCATGAGCCTTTGACGTGCCCGTGTCGATCAGCAATGTGTCTGCAGGGTTTTCCGCCCAACAGGCGTTTGTCAGCAACAGGGCTGCTATGGAAAACATAAAAATTAATCGTCGAAACATGGTGGTTTCTCCTTTTCTCGTTAGAAAGTTTGTCATGACCCTCCCTTGACTATTGTATTGCAACCCTATAATATAGATTGCAATTTAAATCTAGTATTAATTTCTCCAATGATTGCACTATAGAAGCACATAACTATAAAACAGTGATGCTTCCCGGACAACCTGGTTAAATAAGCTGCTCTTGTAACCGGGCAGGCAAGACGGGGTTTTCTCGGTACCTGCCGGTCAAATAAACTCCGTCTTGTTTCGGTGATGATGTATCGTTTTGTCTTTGCCCCGAGATTGTTGTGTGGTATAGGAAAAAGTAACGCATACAGTATGGCAGGGTAATTTATGGAAAAGCTACGATTGATTATTTTCATTGCACTCGCATTGATGCTCGTAATGTCCCCTTCTCCCAACGCAGACTACGTGAGTGACCAGAAGGAAACACTGCGTGGCATAGAGGCACTACTGATAGTAATCGGTCAGTTGCCCCCTGAGGCAAAAAAACTGGGGCTGACTAAAGAACAGATGCGATCAGATGTAGAGTCAACGGTAAAGTTATCCGGCATTAACGTAGTACCCCTGGAAGCATTTCCTACGCTTGATCCATACTTATATATAACTATCAACACCGCCTACGAGCAGCCGTACCTCTCCTACTCAGTACACATTGAATTAAAACAGTTGGTTTATCTAGGAAGGAATAAAGCCATTAGTTGTGATGCCACAACGTGGACTGGAAACAAAGCAGGGATAAGTGGAAAAGCACATACAAAAAGTGAAATCATGGAAAATATGCACTATCTCGTGGAACGTTTCATCAATGATTATGTCGCAGTTAATCACAAGGAGGCTGCTAAACCGCCGGAAAGAGGTGGTGACGGGAAGTAAAAAAGGACAGCGCTCTTCTTACCAGCAACTGGGGACTGTTTCACCTGTAAAGCTGCATTTCCTGCTTTCTTAGTGAAAATATAGATTGCTTCGTCGTCCCGCCCGGGCGGAACTCCTCGCAATGACGGGTTCGTTCTACCGTTAATAAAGGTTATTCCTGGGACACAACACTCGTTGGTAACGCTGGCAGCTATACAGCCTGAAAGCAAGGGGCAATTACTGGTAAGTTCTTGAGAGGAAAGAGACAAAAATTCTCATCTCTTATTGTGCACAACGATGACATTAAAACAACACATGACTATCACAACTGTTCTAACGGTACTCTTAGGATTTTTCTGGAAGAATTATTCAGGAGTAGTGCTGTTTTGGCTGGGGGGTATCTTCATTGATGTTGATCACTATTTTGATTACGTCAGAGAAACAGGGGATAGAAGAATCAGCCTAAGAAGAATGGAGGAGATGTTCCTGAATCTCAAGGAAAAGAAGTTTTACGGCCTTTTTCATTCCTATGAATTGATAATCATCGGAGTCTGCTTGAATTTCTTTTATCTAAAGAATGAATGGTTCTATGGGCTCCTTGCCGGTCTTCTGTTACACCTTATCCTGGACGCTCTATGTAATCCTGTAAAAGCCAGGTTCTACTTTTTCCTGTATAGACTGAACCATTCCTTTGAGATTGCTACCTGTGTAAAACAAAAAAAGCAGAAACTAACCTAGCTCCTGTTTTTCCCGGAAGTATTTCTCTTGCGTCCTAAGACGTGGTCTTTTCATTGTTGCTGTGTACAGCAGGGGAGTTAGCCCCATGAAGCAAGCGCTATCCCTGCTTTTCCTTTTTCCTCAAAGCAGCTCTTTTACCTGCATCCAGTTCCATCTTGCGGAGGCGAATGCTGCCTGGCGTAACTTCGACCAGCTCATCTTCTGCGATGAAGCCTATCGATTGGTCGAGTGACAGGATATGTGGCGGGCGCAGTGTCACCGTTGCCTCGGCTGTTGAACTGCGCATGTTGGTGAGCTTTTTCTCGCGGGTGATATTGACCACGAGGTCTTCGGCACGGTTGCGCTCACCAATAACCATACCGGCGTAGACGTCTGTACCGACATCCAGGAAGAGCTCACCACGGTCAACCATGGCCAGACTCGCGTAGGTGGTTACTTTACCGGAGCGATCCGCCACGAGAGCACCACTGATCCGCTGAGGAATCGGGCCGAACCATTCGGCGTAGCCGTCTAAAAGGGTATTCATGACCCCCGCACCCTTTGTATCCGTCAGAAACTGACTGCGAAAACCGATCAGGCCCCGGGAGGGCATAGTAAATTCCATGGTAACACGTCCGTGACCGTGGTTTTGCATGTCGATCATCTTAGCCTTTCTTGCCGATAGCTTTTCGGTAACAATACCTATTTCTTTCTCCGGGATGTCAAGAAATACCCGCTCCAGTGGCTCCGTCACTTTGCCGTTATCTTCTCTGGTGATAACCTGGGGTTTCGAAACCATGAATTCATAGCCCTCACGCCGCATGGTCTCTATGAGGATCGCCATTTGCAACTCACCACGCCCGCACACTTCGAAAGCATCGGCCCGTTCGGTGTCCTTGACCTGCAGGGACACGTTACTGCGGGTTTCTTTGTGCAGGCGTTCCTTGAGGTGGCGGGAGGTGAGGTATTTTCCCTCCGTGCCGGCAAAAGGGCTGCTGTTAACTAAAAAGATCATTGATACCGTCGGTTCATCGACTTTGATCCGGGGCAGTGGAAGGGGAGTATCCTCAGAAGAAATCGTATCGCCGATCTTGACCGTGTCAATCCCTGAAACCGCAATAATATCACCAGCCTCAAGCCGCTGTACCTGTTTCTTATCTAATCCTTCAAAGGTGTAGCAGGCCGATAATTTAATGCCTGCAGTGACAGTGTCTTCCCCGCACAAGCTATAGGCGTGGTTCATCTCGATTACACCGTTACTGAGTCTGCCAATTGCAACGCGTCCCACATACGGATCATAGTCGAGGTTAGTCACCAGAAATTGAGGCAGGTGGTCATCGCTTGCCACCGGGCCGGGGATGTGGGAAAGAATCGTTTCAAAGAGGGGACGAAGATCGAGAGAATCATCACCTGTTTCCAGGTGGGCTACACCAGCTTTTGCATTCGTATATAAAATCGGGAACTCGATTTGTTCTTCCCGGGCTTCCACATCGATAAACAGATCGTAGACTTCATTCACCACAGCTTCGATACGTGCATCACTGCGGTCGATTTTGTTGATCACGAGAATGATGGGCAGGTTTTTCTCTAACGCCTTTTTTACAACGAAACGCGTTTGAGGCAAGGGACCTTCACTGGCATCCACAAGCAGCAAGGCACCATCCACGAGATTCAAACTGCGCTCCACTTCACCCCCGAAATCAGCATGCCCCGGGGTGTCCACAATATTGATTTTTACGGTATTATACCAGACAGAAGTGTTTTTTGCCATAATGGTAATGCCCCGTTCCCGTTCAAGATCCATCGAATCCATAACACGATCAGCAACCACCTGGTTTTCCCTGAACGTGCCGCTCTGTTTCAGCAGTGCGTCAACGAGCGTGGTTTTTCCATGATCGACATGGGAGATTATAGCAATATTGCGAAAATTTCCTTTCCTCATTATATCCTCAATACAAAACAAGCAGAGAGTGTTAGTGGGGTAGTTCGTTGTACTCTCAGAAGTGATACTCCCCCGCGGGCAGCCGCGGGGGATCCTGAAAATTAAATTTTATTATTTTTGAATCGGCACCTGCCGGTAAGGGGGTTGTTCCTAATTGATGAAAGTATTCCTGCGGGTGGCTGCCACGGGACGATTCTTTGAGCGTGAGCGCACAGGTGGTTTCGACTTGGCAGGCCGATTGCTCTTGTCTCGCTGCACTCCATAGCGTTTTCGCCCTGATTGCTGTTCAGGTACGGGTGAGGTACAATCAAAGTCTTCCATGACGCAGTGCTTAAGCTTGTTTCCCAGAACGCGCGTTATGGAGAATGCAGGCCCCTTGTCCTGAGTGGTAACAAAGGTAAAGGCGTCGCCGGTTTCGCAGGCACGGCCTGTGCGGCCTATGCGATGGGTATATGCATTTGCCGATTCGGGAATGTCATAATTTATTACATGAGAAACACCGCGCACATCGATCCCACGGGCAGCAACATCAGTTGCAACCAGAATTTTATACCTGCCGCTGCGAAAACCCTCGAGGGCTTTCTGCCGTTTATTCTGAGACATGTTACCATGCAGGGCCGTCGCATCAGAGCCTGATTTCTCAAGTTTATAGCCGATACTCTTAGCACGCATCTTCGTGCGGGTAAAAACAAGAACCGGTCCGGTTTCGGTAGTATTGAGAATATTCTTTAAAAGCGCGGTTTTGAGATGGGTTTCTACCGGGTAGAATGTGTGGGAGACCGTATCTGCCGGCTTTGTATGGCCTACTTGAACCCTGACCGGCCTCTCCATGACTTCGTTTGCAAGGGACCTGACATCGTCAGGCATAGTGGCAGAAAACAAGAGGGTCTGGCGGCGTGCGGGTAAACGCTTCATTATCTTTCTGATGTCCGGTAAAAAACCCATGTCAAACATCAGGTCAGCTTCATCTAAAACCAGCACCTCGATATGTGATAAATCGATCGTCCTCCGGCTGACATGATCCAGCAGACGCCCGGGACAGGCCGAGACAATATCAACTCCCCTGGATAGTGTGTTGATCTGGGGCTGTATATTTACACCACCATAGATGCTCACACTGCGAAGCCTCGTTTTCCGCCCTAAAACACCGATCGATTGATGGGTTTGCTCGGTTAGCTCACGTGTAGGGGCTATTATCAGGGCACGGACACTGCCACGGGGCCCCTGCACGAGGCGCTGCAGAATCGGCAGCACGAATGCCGCGGTTTTGCCGGTTCCCGTCTGGGCAAGCCCCAGGACATCTTTTCCTTCCAGGATTGGTGGTATTGATTGCCTCTGGATGGGGGTTGGCACGGAGTAACCACTTGCCTCTACACCAGCGGAAATGTGTGAATGTAAATTAAATTTCTCGAAATTCATAAGCAGATTCTCTTCCTTTTCTTTAACGGGTTAACGATGATAGAAAAAACCCACAGAATCTAATGATAAATCCCATGGGCTTCTTATTCAGAACTGACGGGGTTTTAGATTAAAGCTTACAATCGTGATGCATGATTCACTGTAAAGGTACTATACACGAAAATTATCTCTCTGTCAAATACTATTTAAAAAAATAACGGGGGCATAGATGAAAAGTGCACTTTTTGCCCCTTTCAGCAGAAGTGCTCGAAAGGGGTTTTGTGATGAGAAACGTGGGTTTGATCGAAAAAAGACAGGTGTTTTTGGGCAAAGGATATACAGGTAATAAAGATGTGCCCCTTTTCTGTTCCCCTTTTCCGTTTTTATAGAGAATAAAAAAACCCTCAGCATTCCTGCTAAGGGCCTTGAAACAAACCTGGCATAATTTCAAGATCTATGTTGATGGACACTCAATAAAGGCATTCCGAACTTAAGGATTAGCGCAATCCCCCAATCCGTCACACGTCTCTGGATCAACACATTCATCATAAGGATCTGTACCTGCTGTGATAAGGAAACACAGACCTTCAGGAGCACCTGTATCTGAAGCCAAACAAGACTGACAGAGCCCCTCACACGGTGAATTGCAACATACCCCATCCACGCAATATCCGCTCAAACAGTCGGTAGGTTGGGTGCATGGTGATCCAGTATTATCAACTCCAGATACATGTCCTCCGCGTACTGGCCATACAAAGGAGAAGTATGACTTATTGCCCCTGTCCACGTAGCAATCGTCCATAAAAACGAACCAAGCGTTGAGGCT
>CALJBY010000265.1 GCA_938024025.1 uncultured bacterium | reverse complement strand
ATCTCCTGGGAGGCTATGTAACGCAGGGGACCGATTTGAAGTATTACCCGGTCCGGAGAAGCGGGGTCCTCCAGATCCTTTCCCACCTGGGGTATGAGGGACTGTTTTTCTGCGTCCTTCACCGGGATGACCTTATAGATGTTGCCGACCTTTATTGCAGCAACATTGTTAACCTCGAAGATTGTCTCCAGGATAGGCAGCAGTCCCTCTACCGGAATCTCCCCACTGGTGTGAATATTTACCTTCCCCCGTACTTTGGGGTCAATGATGTAGTTAATGTCCAGTATATCTGCAAGGGCGGTGATCACCTCTTTGATATCGGCATCTTCAAAGTCAAGGGCAATTTTCTGCTTGCCTTCTATGCTTTCTCTCGGTTGCTCGGGTTCGGGAGGTGAGATTGCCGCAGGTTCTTCTGCGGGTTCATCCTCGGGAAATACTTCATCAGTATCTTCTTCTTCTTCCCTCTCTTCTTCTAAGGCCGCATCGACCTGCTGCCGTTCCGGGGTTGTCTTTTCCTCCCCGGTCGTTGCCGCTGCTCGCTCCTGGACCGGGGCCGCTTTCTTTATTTCTGTGGAGGGTTCTGTTTTTTCCTTTTCAGGCAGGGTCTCCTCAAGGGCGCCAAATTTTTTCATTTCATCCTCAACCAGCTTCCTGAAACGTGTCTTTAATTCGTCTACCGCTTCCTGTTCCTGCTCGTTGGGTTCTTGTGCAACTGCTTCGGAAATCCTTTGAGGTGCTGCAACCTCTTTTTGCTGTGGCTGCGGCCGGTCTTTTTTTGGAGTTTCGGCCGGAGTCTCCGCTGGCTTCTTTTGTGCGCTGGTAGCACTATTGGTAGTATTGCCTCCCACGTTCTGCGCAAGAAGCCTGAAGGTTGATTCTCGTTCCTTTTCCTCAGGGGAGGCTTGCGTCTCACCCAGGGTAAAGACCACTGCTCCTATGAGCAGAAAAAGCACGGTACACTGTTTCATGTTTCATATCCTTTCTTGTCTGCCAGCTCAGCAACAGACTGGTGTACTACCTGTTCATCCTGCAATCATGACGACTTCGTAAAAAATCCAACTTCTGTGTTGCGCTGCATCCTTCGTCACTGCGACGTAAAGTAAGTACGCCTCATTCCTCAAGATTTGCGCGCCTTGAATTTGAAGCTTTTTACTTTGTCGCCCGTTTTCCTGCTTTTTACGAGATCATCAATCATACTCGTTCTAAACGTTCTTTTTATCCGCAGCAGCTTCTTCCATAAAGAAGCCTGTTACAACAATGGTCACAATGACTTCTTGAGGGTCCCGCTGGTTTTTAACGCTAATTTTGAGTTGGGGAATGATGAGATACTTCTGGTTTTTCTCCAGGTCAGACAGAAACTTTCTTGTCCTGTTTAAGTCAGTAGTCAATCGTATCTCTAAGGGGATTGCCAAAAAATCACCTTCCTTCTCTGCATCTTTTACTTTTACGCTTTTTAGCTCCAGGTCGTGTTTCTTGGAGATCTGTTCCAGCATTTTTTGCATTTCAGCAGCAGCGAGTGACGGTGTGCTTCCCTTGAGTAATTTTTTATCAAGTTGGCCCTGCTGTCTTTTTGTTTGAGTGAGCTTTTTTTCAATCTCTGTTTGCTGGCCAATGATTTTTTCATATTTCTGGAGCAGCATTTCCAGCTGCTGGGTTCTGTCGCGTATATCCTGCTCACTTTCCATAAAGGGAGAAATGACGTAGGTAAAGACCAGGAAAAGGGCAACGGCCACTATACCTATGGTCAAAATTTTTCTATCCCGTTTGGAGATGTTCACGGAAGGCTCCTTTGCACATAGAAGTCAAAAACACTTTGTAATTACCAGCTGCTCCAAGCAAAGCTCATGGAGTATTGTGCTGGAGTGCTAGAGTGTTGGAGTATTGGGTTGTTATTTGTATAAGGCCGGCAAGCAACAAACCATGTTACGTTGGTTAGATTAGTTATATTGGTTAAATTGGTTTTGGCATCACTTTCCCTTGAGCAATGTTGGCACTAAGTTAATTAAATAGCACCAATTCAATAAATTCAACCAATAAAACCGATTGAACTAATTCAACTCTCTTTTAATTCTGACTCCTGTCTCCTGACTCCTGTCTTCGGACTTCTTCTCTACTTACCGTTGCTTTCAGGTTAAACTTTTCCTTGTCAGTGCTTTTATCTTTCACGATGGAAGATTTAAATTTTACATCCTCAAAGAATTCTGACTCTTCCAGGATGGGAATTATTTCCGATGCAGCATTTGCAAAACCGGAAAGGTCAATCTGCCGTTCCCCCTTTTTTTCACTGTATGAGAAACGGGTTAACCACATCTCCTCAGGAATAATTTCAGTAAGCTCTTTTAAAATGTCCAGTTTACTGGTCGCATCGACCTTAATTTTTTCAACGGAGTTTATTGTTGTTTCAATCTCCGCAATATCCTCTTGTATCTGCTCAATCTTGGTTACCGTCCCTTTGAGGGCATTAACACGCCCCGTTAATTCTGCAAGGTAAAAGCGCTCTTTTACGAAAAAAGAAATAGTATAGGAAGAAAGGATCAGCAACAGCAGAACGATGAGAGAAACCCCAAAGATCAGGCTCCAGTTTTTCTTCTTCTTGGGCCTGAGTTCACGGGGTATAAAATTTACATCCAGCGGTACTCCGTTAAGGCCCTTGAGGGCTAACCCAACAGCGGCAGACAGAGAGGGGATCTTCTCACGTGCATCGTCCGAATCGATAGGCATATTCAGTGTATCCAGCAGGCGGACATCAGTGTTCTTTTTCTCTTGCATATAATCAACCAGGCTCTTGTCCGCCCCGCTTCCGGCTATGATAAGCTGAAGGGGTATGGACGTATCATCGCCCAAACTCAACCGGGTCGTTTCTAACTCTGCCAGCATTGTATCTGCCAGCTCCGTTACCGTTTCCTCGGTAGCTGCAACGTCTCCACGAGGGGACAGCGTAAAGCTCCTGGAATGTGTGAAAGCATTGTCTTGTACAACCCCTAATTCACATCCGTCTGCATCAAGGGTAATTAAAAACCGTGTGGCATGGTCTCCGGTTGTGGTTTCACCTTCACCGGTGTTGAGAAAGCGATCCAGTGATGGTGCAAGTTTTCCGCCCCAGCTACGGGTTTTTAACCACGTACTGCCTTTGGTAACCCAGTTCTGTGCCGCTCTGTTCTGAGCGGGTTGCCTCTCTTTTGACGTGGCATTGTAAACGGCTGTAGAGACTATTTCAATGGATCGCACCTTGATGTTGATCCGTTGAAATAATTTAAGGTAGTAGTCCACCACATCTTTCTTTATCGCCATGAGCAGGACATGGATCAGGTCCCGCACTTCATCCCGTTTAATGATGTTAAAATCGAAATAGACATCCTCCAGTGCAAAGGGAGTATAACGGTCCATTTCAAAACCGAGAACTTCCTTCAGATTTTCTTCCGTCGGGGAGGGGAGTGATAGTTTTTTTAAAATCACTTTGGAGCCGGGTATTCCCAGGAAAAGGTTGTCACGATCACTTTTGGTCTGATCTATAAAGCCCTCGATGTTGCTCAAGACAATTTCTTCTCTGTCTTCGGGCTTTACTTCTTCCAGAGATACCAGCCGGTAATTGACCAGAGAGGGATCACCTCTGAGGCCCTTGTTGAGCGCTACCATTACAACGCGATTGTCGCTGACGGTGAGACCGATACTGTTCATGCGAAGAAAACCTGGCTCAATATATTTGAAATTTCTGCAGGAGCGCATTCATGCGCGATGCATTCGCGGCTTTAAGCCGCTCCTACCTCTATACATGCTATCCGAAAGAGAAATTCTCAGATTTAGCTGCGTAAGAATCTACACTCCTTCTTGCCAATAGAGTATTGTATACTTATCTTTCTGACGGGGAGTCAGCTCAATCACAACAGAGATAGACCTCCCGGCAGTACTGTCGGTGGCCCCACCGCGTGCTTCTATGCGGTAATAGTTAGTAGGGTCAACGGTTAGGGAAGGCGCTATCTGATTATAATTAGGTAACTCCATTAATCTGGCGTCTCGTATGTTTTCTAACTCTTCTTCACGCCGCAGTTCAATGATCCTTTGCGCTACGTCTTCAGTCATTGCGGGTACAGTCATTAACAAACCATAGGGGGCATCATTGATATTAATCTTCAGGGCATTGCTTGTTGAGAAAACGGTAAACAGCTCTGAGAGACCCTGGTAGGGGCCGCTGCCTCCTTCACCATCCCCTGCCTCGAAGGGATTAATGGAAAAACTATCCTGTTCCTCTCTTTCCGTGTCACCACCGCGAAAGGGGTTCCTCCTGCCATAGAAGATATCCTCTGTTACACCTCTGACCAGAAGCAACTCCTCCGTTACCACAAAGTCAGCATCCCTGGATTCATAGGGATCTTCCAAGGATTCATAGTACTCATCTTCAGCACCATTCATCAAGTGGTTGTGGTCTTTGTCCACCCAGTCGATAATTGAATCTACAATAATATCCCGATCATCACCTTCCAGTCCACAACTTTTTTCCACTATATCGGCCAATAGTTTTCTGTCGCTCTTAGCCTTTTTTGCAATCCAATTGAGGTTGATCTTACTTCCTTCGTCCCGGATGATTACCGAGCATTCCCCCTCGTCGAATGGGAAGGTATAGGGTTCCTCACGGGGTTTCCATTCCTTTGTTTCATCCTCCTCCTCGTCATCTTCCTCCTCACCCTTGACCAGCGTGTCCTTGCTCCCCGTAAACTTTTTTACGGAACTTTGTGTCTTAATCAATTCGATGAGTGCGCGGTTAATACCTGCCTGGGCAAGGTAGTAGGATCGCTCACCATCTTTAAAGTTTTTGGTAATCGTTGCTTCTATCCGCATGGTGTAACAGAATTCAAAGACCATTATAGAAAGCAGCGCCAGCACCCAAAGCACGAGCATGAGAGCAATACCACTGTTTGTCTCAACCCCCTTACTATCATCTCTCTGTTTCCAGCTCAATAAGAATCTTTCCA
>CALJBY010000264.1 GCA_938024025.1 uncultured bacterium | reverse complement strand
TATCCTATTCCGATAGAATGTGTGTTGCGGTGCATCGATGGTTTGTATACTCCTCGTAACGGTGAAGTCCACTGGCTACTGTACTGAGTGCAGCGCAGCACCAAAAATAGTTTTCAGCTCACTAACAAACTGGGGAGAAGGATTAACGCTGAACTCATTTCCCAGGGAAAGAACGGTTTCTGATTGGTGCGGAATAAGAAGATGGAGCATGGTCTGGCAGTCCCCCGGATAACTGAGGAGGATCTTTTTCAGGCGATGCAGGTGTTTGGTATTTATATCGCTTACGTTGAGGGTAAGGTGAGTAACCCGGGGTGAACGTTTTTCTGCGTCGGCGAGGGGGATAATGCTGCTTGCGATTATCTTAACGGTATCGGTATCATCTTCCTTACTTATTTTGCCGGTGACGAGAAGGGGCTGATCATTATTTAACAACTCGGAAGATGTTTTGTAGAGATCGGCGAATACAATAACTTCGATAACGCCTTTAAGGTCCTCAAGCGTGAGAAAACACATCCGGTCACCCTTACGGGTGGTGATCTCTCTTATTTTATGGGTAATCCCCCCAATGCTGATTTCCCTATCTTTGGGTTGATTGAGAATACTGAGGGAATCTACGGTGGCATACTGTAAAAGATATTCCTTGAACTGATCAAGGGGGTGCCTGCTGATGTAAAAGCCAAGGGACTCTTTTTCATAGGAGAGCAGCTCCTCTTCAGACCATTCTGGTAGTGGGGGGAAGGCGCCGTTGTTGCCTGTGGATGTCTCCGATGTGCTAAAGAGATCAAACATGGTTGTTTGTTTTCTCATCCTGTCTTTCTGGAGGCGTTGTGCCTGTTCAAGTGCGGTATCGAGTACATCCATCATTTGTGATCTAAAAGCACCGGTAGAATCCAAGGCCCCGCACTTGATTAAGCTTTCCAGAACTTTTCTGTTAGCTTTTCTGAGGTCGATACGCTCACAGAGATTGAAAAGGGAAGTGAAATAGCCTGACGTGTTCCGGTTGGTGATTATCGATTCTATGGCTGATCCGCCTACATTTTTTACTGCAGCCAAACCGAACCGTATTTTTCCCTGGAAAACAGTAAAATCTTTTTTGCTTTCGTTGATATCCGGAGGGAGTACATCGATTTTCATTTCCCGGCACTCATTCATGTAGCGCAGCACTTTGTCAGTGTTGTCCATTTCACAGGTGAGGAGGGCGGCCATGAATTCAACCGGATAGTGGGTTTTGAGGTACGCTGTCTGATAGGCAATGAGTGCGTAGGCGGTGCTGTGAGATTTGTTAAAACCATATTCAGCAAACTTTGCCATTTGGGTATAAATCTTTTCAGCTTTTTTGGGGTTTATCTTATTTTTTTTGGCACCCTGGAGAAACTTCTCCTTTTGTGCGGCCATCACATCCGTTTTCTTTTTCCCCATGGCCCTTCTGAGGAGGTCAGCGTCCCCCAGGGAAAAGTTTGCTAATCGACTCGCTATCTGCATTACCTGTTCCTGATAGAGGATTATTCCATAGGTGTCAGCGAGAATGTCTTCCAGCTGCTTAATTTCATAGGCGATAGGGATATCGCCACGTTTTCTTTTTATGAAGTCATCGACCATCCCACTGCCGAGGGGACCCGGACGGTAGAGTGCCAAGAGCGCAATCAAATCTTCCATGTTCTCTGGTTTGAGCTTTACCTCCAGGTCTTTCATGCCCGGGCTTTCCAATTGGAAAACACCGTCAGTTTCTCCATCAGAGAGTAAGCGATACGTAGGGTGATCGTTCAGGGGAATGGTATCAATAACGATTGGTTCTGATCGTGTTTCATTAATGATTTCCAGGCAATGCTGTATGACGGTTAAGGTTTTTAAGCCGAGAAAATCGAATTTTATTAAGCCAATTTTCCCGACTTCATTCATCGCATATTGGGTAACAACCTCGTTGTTTTGACCGCGATAGAGCGGGAGGTATTCAACCAGTGATTTGTCAGAAATGACAATACCTGCTGCGTGGGTGGAGGCGTGACGGGGGAGTCCTTCCAGGGAGCGTGAAAGAGAAAATAATTCTTTAACCTGCTCATCATGGTCAACCATCTCTTGCAAACGGGGTTCCTGCTTGAGTGCTTCAGAGAGGCTAATATTTAATATGTTAGGGACAAGTTTTGCAATGCGGTCTACATCCTTGTAGGGCATGCTCAGTACACGTCCGACGTCCCTGATGACACCTTTTGCCTGCATTTTCCCAAAGGTGATAATCTGGGCAACGTTTTCCTTGCCATACTTGTTGGTTACATAGTTGATGATTTCATCTCTTCTCTCTTTGCAAAAATCGATATCAATATCAGGGAGGCTAATCCTTTCCGGATTGAGAAATCGTTCAAAGAGGAGTCCATAAGAAATGGGATCGACTTCAGTGATTTTTAATGCATAGGCGACCAGACTTCCTGCTGCGGAGCCCCTTCCCGGACCGACAGCAATGTTGTGTTCTTTTGCATAGGTGACAAAATCAGCGACGATGAGGAAGTAGTGAGTGAACCCGGTGGTTTTAATTATTGTGAGTTCTTCTTCGAGTCGTTCGGTATATTTTCTGGAAAGTTCCTGAAAGTCGTTGCGTGTACTCAAGGCGTCTAATCGTTCCTCCAGGCCTTTACGTGCGAGATTCTCAAAATAATTATCTAAATTGGTGCCTTCTGGAGTGTGAAATTTCGGGAAGCGTATGTGGTCAAGTTCAATTGCAAGGTTGCAGCGCTCAGCGATCTCGATGGTGTTGTGCAGGGCTTCGGGGACAGAGGAGAAAAGCTGTGCCATTTCCTGGGGGGATTTAAAGTAAAATTCATTGGTCGTAAAGTGCATCCGGTCAGGGCTTGCAAGTGTTTTACCTGTTTGGAGGCAGAGCAGTACTTCGTGGGCTCGTGCTTCATCTTTGTTTAAATAGTGGCAGTCGTTGGTGGCAACCAGGGGGAGCGAAAGCTTCTTGCTCATTTCTATGAGGGCCGTGTTGACCTTCTGCTGTTCAGGTATGTTGTTTTCTTGCAGCTCGAGGTAGAATCGACGGTTGTCAAAAATGGAACGGTATTCTTCAGCAGCGCTTAAGGCCTTTTGTGGGGCATTATTGGTAATGTGGGTGGGTAGTTCACCATGGAGGCAGGAACTCATGGCAATCAAACCTTCGTTATGTGTTGCGAGGAGTTCCTTATCTATGCGGGGACGATAATAAAACCCTTCGAGGTAGCCTTTGCTGACCAGGTAAAGCAGATTTTTATAGCCGGTCTGGTTTTGAGCGAGTAAAATGAGATGATAAAACGTTTCTGCGCCCGTACGAGAGGACTTTTCATGTCTGCTTCCGGGTGCTATGTAAACCTCACAGCCGATGATGGGTTTGATGCCGCTCTTGTTGGCCTGTTGATAAAAATCGATTGTGCCAAACATGTTGCCATGATCTGTTATGGCGAGGGCAGGCATTTTATAGGCATGGGCCTTTTTAAAGAGCTTGTCGAGTCGAATGGCACCGTCTAAAAGGCTGTAGTGGGTGTGCAGGTGAAGGTGAACAAATGCTGCGTGTTTCATAGACGATCACTCCCACTCGATTGTACTGGGAGGTTTAGATGAAATGTCATAGACCACACGATTGATGCCCCGTACCTCATTTATAATTCTATTTGAGAGGGTGGCGAGGAGATCATAGGGGAGTCTGACCCAGTCAGCGGTCATGCCATCAACACTCGTAACGACCCTGAGAGCAATAACATTTTCATAGGTCCTTTCATCTCCCATGACACCAACTGTTTTGACCGGCAGGAGCACTGCAAAAGACTGCCATACCTCATTGTAGAGCTCAGCCTTCTTCATTTCTTCCAGCACCCGGGCATCTGCTTCTCTGAGCAGGGACAGGGCTTCATTGGAAACAGGACCTAAAATGCGAACAGCCAGTCCTGGTCCCGGAAACGGCTGGCGATTGATCATTTCATCCGGGATGTCAAGTTCCCGTCCCACTACTCTCACTTCGTCCTTGAAGAGCTCCCGCAATGGTTCAATCAACCTGAGCTTCATGCGCACAGGGAGGCCGCCAACGTTATGGTGGCTCTTGATGGTGGCTGAAGGGCCTTTGAGTGAGATGCTTTCAATGACATCAGGGTAGAGTGTGCCTTGAGCGAGGAATGTTACATTACCGAGTTTTTCTGCTTCTTTCTCAAAGACGTAAATGAACTCTTCACCGATAACTTTTCGTTTTCTTTCAGGATCGGTAACCGTGGAGAGTTTGTCTATGAAGTGCTGGGATGCATCTACGTGAATGAGATCAATGTGCAAGTGTTTGCGAAAAACTTCTACAACCTTTTGTGCCTCACCTTTTCTTAAGAGCCCGTTATCGATGAAAATGCAGCTGAGCTGTTTCCCGATTGCCTTATGGAGTAAAACGGCAACGACGGTGGAATCAACCCCGCCACTTACACCGCAGATGATCCGTTCCTGGGATACTTCTTCCCTGATCTGGGTAATGGAGCTTTCTATGAAAGACTTCATGTCCCAGAGGGGTTGACAGGCGCAGATGGTATAGACGAAATTTTCTAACATCTGTTTTCCATGGGGGGTGTGAACGACTTCGGGATGAAACTGGACACCGTAGAGGGGATATTTCGTGCTGCGAATAGCAGCAACTGGTGAATTGGGGCTGTGGGCAATAATGGTGAAGTCAGCCGGGAGAGCTTTCACCCGGTCGCCGTGACTCATCCACACGTGCATTTCTGAGTGCCCGTTTAAGCCATGGAATAAGTCGGTGTGGTCGTCGATAAATAATTGTGCTTTCCCGAATTCCCGGTCCGCAGACTTTTCAACGTCTCCCCGGAAAAGGTGCACCATGTGTTGCATCCCGTAGCAAATGCCTAAGACAGGGCACCCCATGGTGAGCAATTGCTCATTGATACGGGGTGCTTCCCGGTCATGAACACTGGCCGGTGAACCGGAGAGAATGATACCTTTAGGGTTAAAGCGTTTAATCTTGTCCAGGGAAGTATTGAAGGGATGGATTTCGGAGTATACTTTACACTCACGTACCCTGCGAGCGATGAGCTGCGTGTACTGAGAACCAAAATCAAGGATTAAAATTTTTTCCTGATGAAGGCTGTTTTCCATGGTTACAATCTATTCCAATCGGTAGTTGGGGGCTTCTTTAGTGATAATGACATTGTGGACATGGCTTTCTTTAAGTCCGGAGGTGGTAATTTTGATAAACTTACTTTTGGTGCGGAGTTCTTCAAGATTTTTACACCCCACATAGCCCATCCCTGCCTTGAGCCCACCAACCAGCTGGTGAATGCTCGAAGAAAGACTTCCTCGATAGGGAACACGGCCCTCAATACCCTCTGGCACGAGCTTTGCGTTTTCCGCAACATCGGCTTGAAAGTAGCGGTCTTTGCTTCCTTTCTTCATCGCTTCCAGTGATCCCATTCCGCGGTAGACTTTGTAGCTCCTGCCTTGAAAGAGAACGGTCTCTCCCGGACTTTCTTCAGTCCCTGCAAAGAGGCTACCGATCATTACTGCTGAAGCGCCTGCGGCAAGAGCTTTGGTGATATCTCCTGAAAACTGGACACCACCGTCTGCGATCAGTGGCACTGCATGTTTTTTTGCTACAGTGCTGCAGTCCATAATGGCTGTAATTTGAGGGATACCGACGCCGGCGATGATTCGGGTAGTACATATGGAACCGGGTCCTACGCCTAATTTTACTGCATCGGCTCCTGCTTTGATGAGGGCCTCAACGGCATCTGGTGTGGCAATATTCCCGGCAATCAAAGCAGTCTGGGGAAAGTCTTTTTTGAATGCCTTAACTGCAGTGTGGACATCTTTTGAGTGACCGTGAGCTGTATCAATGACAATAACGTCAGCACCTGCATTGATGAGCGCTTCTGTTCGTTCCTCCCTATCAGGTCCCACACCAATGGCGGCACCAACCCGTAGCCTTCCCAGAGTATCCTTAGAGGAGTTTGGATACTTTTGGGTTTTATCGATGTCTTTTACGGTAATGAGCCCCTTGAGATTATTGTCGTCATCAACAACCAGGAGCTTCTCAATTCTGTTTTTGTGCAGTAATTTTTTGGCCGAATCAAGCGGCGTTCCCTCCGGTGTTGTGATGAGGTTGTCCTTTGTCATCAACGCTGAAACCTGTTGATTGAGGTTGGTTTCAAAGCGCAAATCCCGATTGGTGAGAATCCCCACGAGCTTGCCGTTTTTAACAACGGGCACACCGGAGATTTGATTGCGTGCCATAATTTCAAGGGCTTCGTAGAGGTTTTGTTCAGGGTGTATCGTAATGGGAGCAGCAATCATACCACTTTCAGACTTCTTTACTTTGTCTACCTCAAGCGCCTGGGATTTTATGGAAAGATTTTTGTGAATAATACCAATCCCCCCTTCCCGTGCCATACTGATTGCCGTTTGCGACTCGGTGACCGTGTCCATGGCTGCACTCATAAGAGGGATATGC
>CALJBY010000263.1 GCA_938024025.1 uncultured bacterium | reverse complement strand
ATGAGTGTTAAGGAAATAGGGGCCCTGATGGAGATGTCAGCTGTTAATGTAAAGATAGTCAAGTTCAGAGCCCGAAAACGTGCTTTGAAAGCCGTGAACGATCTCTCAAAAAAAGATGTGTCAGGAAAGAGGATGTCCCATGAAAAATCCGTGCAAACGTTCTAGAGAAAAATGGGAAGCCTTGAAAAAGGGGACACTGCCTACAGCACAAGGGGAGCAAGAGCTTGCAGAACACCTTCTCACCTGTTCTGCCTGCCGGGAATTCTTCCATGGGGAGGGCTTGTCATTCCTCTTGCAAGAAACATCCCGTGAGCGGCCTCCAGACCCATCACCAGATTTCTTTGCACACCTGGAAAGAAAGCTGGCAACACGTGATGCTCAGGGTAAAAAAAACAGCTTCACGGAAATAGTACTCGCCCGAGGATGGAAGCTGGTCCCGGCGATGGCTGCCGTTATCTTCGTACTGATAAGTTCAATTGCCTATCAGTACACTTCGTTGTCACAACTGGCCGTTCAGTCTTCCCTTGAAGAAAGAATCCTCTTTGAGGATGCTGCGCTTGAAGAAAACGATATCCTTGCTGCAATTGTAGGAGGGGAGGTAAGCAATGGAAAACAGTAAAAACTATTGGAAGACCGGTGTCATTGTAACACTGATATTTCTCATCGGTTATCTTGCCGGCATAGGAACCCTCTTTTCTTTACGTTATGTGAGGGAACGAAATATTCCTGCCATGCGAAATCCAGCAGAAACCCTGACAATGCTTTCTGAAAAGCTTACCTTAAATCAGGCACAGAAAAGCGCAGTCAGAGAAATTGTGCTTCAAACCGGAAGAGACCTTTTTACCATACGGGAAGAGGCACGACCACAGGTAAGAAAGCGTTTAGAGTCGGCGCGGGATGAAATAGCGGCTCTCCTAAATGAAGAACAGCGGGAACAGTTTGATCGGCTTGTTGAGGAACGCCTGGAACCGCTCATGGATATGCGGAAGAGAATGCCACGAGGGAGAAACCGTATGAGATAAGGGAAATAACATCCTCCGTGTTCACCACTCGTGAACCGTGCTGCGTTAAAAAGTGATGAGTGGTGACAGTGAAGGTAGAACGAAGTAGAAGAGCAGGACTACAATAAGTGCTGAAACCACCTGCAGGACAAATCCGTTTCTCACCATTTCCGCTATGCTCACATAGCCGGTACCGTATACGATGGCATTAGGCGGTGTGGCGACCGGCAGCATGAAGACGAGGGAGGTCGCCACGGCTCCGGCTATCATCAAACTCAGTGGATCGATCTTGAGAGCACTACCCAGGGCAAAGATAACCGGCATAAGCATGGTTGTGGTTGCCGTGTTAGAGGTGATTTCGGAGAGAAGCTTAGCGAGCAGCACTATTGCTGCCAGAATGAGAATAGCCGGCAATGATTTGAGATCCATGAGGCTCATGGCAATAAAGTGGGCTGCCCCTGTTTCCTGCAGGGCCTTTCCTATGGCCATTCCCCCGCCGAAGAGCAGGAGCGTTCCCCAGGGGATGTTGCAATTTGTCTTCCAATCGAGGGTAAATTCCCATCGCTTAAAATCAGTTGGTGTAATATAGAATAACAACACGGCAATCATGGCAATCACTGAATCGTCTATCCAGGGAACACCCAGGAGAGCGGTCCAGCCAGGAATGTAAAGAGGACCAATACTGAAACCGGAACGCGCTATCCACATGAAAGCGGTGAGCGCGAAGATACCGCAGGTGTTGCGTTCTCCCCCCGTAAGTTTTCCCAAATCGCTGATCTTCTTTTTGACGACGTCTTTTGATCCGGCCAGTTTGCTTATTTCTGGCGGGTTCATCCTGATGAGTAACCACCAGGAAAGAGGAATCAATACCATTACCAGAGGGAGACCGATTGCAAGCCACCTTTGAAAGGTGATATCGATATGTAAAAGCATCTCGGCAAAGCCTGCAAGGACTACATTGGGTGGGGTACCGATAAGGGTTCCGATGCCGCCAATAGAAGCCGCGTAGGCTATGGAAAGCATAAGCGTTGTTCCGAATCGACTCTCCGCAGGATGGCAGCCTGCCTGCAGGAGAAGGGAGAGGGCAATGGGCATCATCATAGCTGCCGTCGCCGTATTGGAAATAAACATGGACAAGAGGGCCGTCGCAACCATTACGCCTAAGGTAACTCTCTTGGGGGAAAATCCGATACGGGAGATGAAATGAAGGGCTATTCTTTCATGGAGATTCCAACGTTTCATTGCTTCTGCAATGGTGAATCCTCCTAAAAAGAGTACTACCAAACGGTGCATGTAGGGAGTGAAAGCGACAAAGTAGCCAGGCATACGTGCAGCATACACGTGTGCTATGGAAAGGGCGGGAAATAAGACCATGGGAAGCAGGGCGACAACCACAATCGGTAAGGCTTCTGTCATCCACCATACTGCCATGAGCAGTGCAAGAGCAAGGGTTCGCTTCAAGCCCCTCGTCTGGAGTTCTATCACCTGTCTGAGCTTTTGTGTGCCCGGGGTGCTTTCCTCTGCCAACTGTATTCCCTTCTCTCCCGACAGGTCAAAATCTTCGGGGACCGCAACCAGTATCTCCTCTGCCTGCAGTAAGATACGGTCGAGAGTGAGGGGGGTTATCTCTTGTACAGACCGGAGGTTCGTTTCTGCAAGCAGTGTAGTGATGACGTTTTGATGGGAGTGCTTCAGGACTATCCTGAGTGCAGAAAGATACATGGAAGACGTGGGTGGAAGGGCGAGAAGCGTGAAGAAGACTATGAGTCCCGTAAAAAAACCGGCTTTTGCTTTCTTTTTGTTCATCCGTTAAGGTATTTACCAATGATAATCTCGAGGTCTTTTTTCACCGCTGTGGGTATCATATCTCCTTGAGTGATGATTGCATTGTTAAGAGCGTTACAGCAGAGACAGTTCCTTTCCATAGCATTGATTTCAGGGAGTACTGTTCGTATTACCTTCTTTACCTTTTCGGTATTTTTAGTAAGGTTGTCAATAATCATTTCTATGCTCAAATTGTCTTCTTCCTCCTCCCTCCCGCAATCATAGTCCGTAACCAGTGCTATGGTTGCATAGCATAGTTCTGCTTCCCGGGCCAGTTTTGCTTCCTGCAGGTTGGTCATCCCGATGACGTCAACGTTCCAGCTTCGGTATAGGGTGGATTCGGCCTTG
>CALJBY010000262.1 GCA_938024025.1 uncultured bacterium | reverse complement strand
ATATTTCGGCCGGGGTTCTCCCGCCCTCCCTTCAAGGCTTGCCATGAGGGCGGTTGACTCGCCGCACACGTATCCTCCGGCACCTTCTTTCAGGGTAATAGTAAAGGTAAAACCGCTTTCCAGGATGTCAGCGCCCAGAAGCCCGCAGGCAGTGGCCTGGTCAATGGCTGTTTGAAGCTTTTCTTTCGCCGGTGCATTGCCGTGGTGGAGGTAGATGTAACCTTCCTGGGCTCCTATGGCGTAACCCCCGATGATAAGCCCTTCAAGAATACTGTGGGGATCCGATTCAATGAGGCTTTTATGCATGCCGATACCGGGATCACCTTCACTGCAGTTGCACAGGACATACTTCTTCTTCCCCTTCGCTTCACGGCAGGTTTTCCATTTGAGGCCGGTGGGAAATCCCCCGCCCCCTCTCCCCCTGAGATTCGATTGTGTCACCACATCGATTACCTGCCCGGGGGTCAGTTTAGTCAGTGCCTTATGGAGGGCGGCGTAACCACCCCGGGCACAATACTCTTCTATGCTGTCCGGATCAATGAGGCCGGCATTCCTCAAGGTGATCCTCACCTGGGGAAGGAAAAACGGTGCATCCTGTGCCGTGGGTGTTTTTTTCAGATCGGAAGGGGTCTTGGCAGCATAGGTAAGGGTTTTCCCGTTGATGATGAGCTCTTCTGCATTGGTTCGATAGAGGAGATTTTTTTTAATCGGCTTCCCTTTGGCAAGCCCTTTCACCAGGGAGGGGATAGTATCAGTGGTAATATTTCCATAGGTGAGCTTTGGCTTGCCCGGCATGATTATTTCCACCAGCGGCTCTGCGTAGCAGATACCGATGCAGCCCACCGGAACAAGGGTGGCATCAACACTTTGCTTATCCAGCTCTTTTTGCAGGGTTGACAGCACCTCCTTTGCCCCCTTGGCAAGAGCGCAGGGCGCCATTCCTACCTGTATCCTGATAGAACGGGGAAGAAGCTTTTTTTCGCCCTCGCGTTTGAGCTTATTCAAATCACGGATGCTTTTTACCTTCATCTTATTTTTCACCTTTAAGTTTGATAATAGTCTTCTTTGCAGATTCCCTGTCAAGCAGTTCTCCGTTCACTTCAACTGCCGGTGCTGCATTGCAGCATCCCAGACACCGCACCTCTTCCAGGTGGAAGTCAGCAGCTTCTCCATCTTCTCCCAGGTCTTCTTTAATCTCGGTGAGGATTTGATCGGCGTGCTTCAGGTAGCAGGAGGTGCCCTGGCAGACTTTTATAGTGTTTTTCCCCTGTGGTACCAGGCTGAACGACTTCTCAAAATAGGTGGCTACCCGGAAGACTTCGCTCAGGGGCAGCTGCAGCTTGTCACTGAGATGGCTCATCACCTCTTCCGGCACATATCCCTCTTTCCTTTGGATGTCGTGCAGGATGGAGATCAGGGCCCCCTTTTCTGATTCGTACTGTGCTATCATTTCGTCGACTTTTTTGGTATCCATTGTTACTCCGTGAGTGGGATTTTTTCTTTAGCATTTACGAATTGTTAAAAACATGAATAGTTCAATCGGCTAACTATTAAGGTACATTATGTCTAGCAAAAATCAAAAACCATGTCAAGATAAAATGATTTTCCTGCAACCTTCCTCAAACCGATTCTTCTGATTGCCCAACGATATATAAGCCCTCAAACTGGATGGCTTCTATGTTAATGCCTTTAACACCGGAATATCCGGGGAATATTTCTCCGGACACCTCAACTTCCCGGCCTATCAGGGGTACCAGGGTTGCCCAGGTAAACATCTTAGGACCTTTTTTCTGCTCTTCGGTCAGTACCCGGTCGATGCGATGGGCCTGTTCACTTTCCGAGACCAGTTGTCCTTGTGGAGGTGTGGGATAGTAGAGTGTGCCATCTTCGGTCAGAATAAATAGTTTACTGTTGCGCTCTGCGCTGATGGCGACGGCGTCGTATTCTTCCTGTGTGTAGGGCTGTTTGTAGGGTTTGTTCTGAGGTTCTATGGTGTTATTAAAGAGCGTATTTCCTTCCACAATTACCCCTGTTACCGTTTTCCCTTCTTTCTGGGCGGCATAAAACTTATCCTCTGCCATTTTCATGCGCTCTGCATAGGGTGTTTTATAGACATCTGCCTCTTCTATCTCTCCCTGGGTTAAGCATGCCAAGGGTGTACTTAACAAGAGAACGGGTAATAGTTTCCACAATTTCATGGTGACCTCCTTATGTAGTACAGCGTAGTACTATTTGTGGGTGTTATACAATGTCTTTTGACTCTATCATGCCCTCTTTTTTCCTGCGCAAATCTTTGATGATGAGGTAAGTGGAAATGGCAAACCCGGCTATGATCACCGACATGATCTTCCAATTGATATGCACCCAGGGCTCTTTTAGCATGCCCCACTTGGCCAGGATCTCCACATCATTCCAGAGGACGGTAACAGTGGGGATTGCATACCTCAGGTTAGCGCCGAATTTATCATAGCCTAAGAGCTTGTAGATGAGGTAAAAGAAGACAGAGAATGAAACAAAAAACAGGGCATAACAGAACCATGATTCGGGTCCAAATATCTGATCATCATAGGCAATCATAAGTAATACGTACCCTGCCCAGGTGATCATAATATACTCAAAGGCAGTCCGGGGACCGTAATTATCAATCTTTCCCGTGGCAACTACCCCCCGCATGAGTTTCAACTTTCGCCGCAAGAAATAAATAAAGTTACAACGGGCGCTTTCCTGATAGAGGAGATAGGTGAAGACCATGAGGAACGCCATAAAACTCCACTTCATAATGCGGTACTCCGGGTAGCTGCCGTTGAAGGTGTAGGTAACCCCCATGCGGTGTCCCCCATACATAAGGCTGTATTCCCAGGCAAACCAGAGGCCCAGGCCACCGAGGACTCCCCAGAAGCTCTGCCAGCCGTCCCGTTTACACCAGCGGGTCATGTAGATGGTCAAAAATCCGATGATAGCACAACCCCAGGCATAGTCATATTTGATGACGGGATTGTGTTTTTCAATAAGCACCATCACGATGTGGGCTATGGCGGCAAGGCCGAATATCCACGTAAATGATACTGCCGTGTAGAAAATAGATTTTATGGTGATGGTTTTTTTAGCTGCCATTGTAGTACCTCCTGAAATAGTGGGATGATGGTAAAGGGATGTTCTTACGATGACTTTTTTATAGGATAAGCCTGCTGCTCGTGATAAGCGTGAGGCTGTAAAATCCTTCCTGGTCCCCTGTGGTGGAAGAACAGGTTAGGGGTTTGTCAAAAAGCCTGCAATCGGGAAGGGTTATGTATGTATGCTGGAGGGGTAGATCGATGTGATCTTTTTGTTGTTCGCAGTTCTCTGCTACGTGTTTTTGTGGAATTAATACCGGGGGTTGTGAACACGGGGTGAGGGAGTGGGCAAAGGGGCACATGATGAGAAAGAACAAAGAGCAAATGAGTAAAGGGCTTATTAATTGCCTGCTGTGCTGTCTTGTTCTGCGAAGGTTTCTCATGGTTCGAAAGAGTTTTCTAGTTGTGTCGTATGCTTTTGTGCAGTGAAGCCATAACGGGGATCAGCAGATGATACATCTCTTCAAAGAGTTTCTTGCCAAAGGGTGTAATGGCATAGTATTTACGGTCTGCTCCCTGCTGTGAAGGCTTCAAGTGACTCTTTAATATGCCGTCCTTTTCCAGTACCCGTAGTTTTTTATAGAGATTATTCCGGTCAATATCAAAGGTGCCCCGGGTGAGCTTTAAAATTTCTTCTTTTATTTCATAAGCATAGCGTGGTTTTTCTGCGATGATGTGCAGGGTTACAAATTGAAGGAATCCACGCTTGAGATCGAACAGCAGTTGCTCGATTTGCTTTTCTATAATACCGTTCTTTGATGTCGAATGCATTGAATTAATTAGTGGTTTTTTAGAATGTATCCTTAGCAATAAGTCTTTAAGAAGTAGTGTTTTGAACTAATACCCTAATTTTATCCGGCTGTCAAGGGGAAAAATAAAAAAAGACAGTGCCTGTGAACATAAAAGCCCCCACCATATACATGGTGGGGGCTTCATCGTGCTGTTGTGAGTGTTTTTCTCTTTACGTTTTTCCCTGTGACAACACCGAATCACAGGCCAGATAGAAGGATTCTATAACGTGTTTCTGGTATTTTCCAACAGGAACACCATTGTAGATGACATGGGTTTTCCCCTGGACTAATTCCCTGCTGTAGGGAACAGACCAGTCAGGATAGTCAATGGCCTCTTCAATGTCATACTGGTCGAAGTTCTCAAAGCACTTCATGGCGTGGTGCATGAGGGTATCTGAGTTTTCTGCAAAAAACTCAATGGGTAGCCCGATGGCATAGTCGTAGTTATCTTTTATTGCATTCCAGTAAGCGCGGTTGGTGGACATGAACTTCTCTTCCTTATCCCAGATGGGGTCTGCAAACTCGTCCTGGCAGTGTATTACATTAGTGCGGCCAAATTTGTACTGACCAACCAGTTCTTTTACTTCTTCAAAGAGCTTATCGCGATAGGCTGGTGCAAGCTGCAACCATCCCTCCCACTTGAAGGCATCCCAGGGCATGCCGTGGACGGTTACACCCACCATAACATCTTTTCCTTCGGGAATAGTGTCCAGCCGGTCCTTGAGCATGTCGAGAAATGCCTGGCGAAGGGGCTGGAAATTACCCATCTGGGGACCAATGATAACCTTCACCTTCTTCCCGGGATGTTTTTCCTTCCACTCTTCTATGTATTCGAAACAGTGCCTGAACCCGGAATTGAACTCCTCAAAGTGGGAGTAAATCGCCATGGGTGCGATGATGATGATAGTCTCACACCCGGCATCGAGCAGCCCATGGAGCTTCTGCTTCATCTCGTAAAAAAACATGTTGGTTTCAGATTGGAACTCCACTTTGGGGTATTTCTCACGAAGGCGGTCAAAAGCCGCATTGATAATCTTAAAGCTTTCTTCCCAGTGGGGCAGTTTTCGCTGCTTTATGCCGCTTCCATAGTAGTAGAGGCGTGATTTGTTGGCGACCTTACCACAAATTGACGGTTCACCGCAGGGGCGTCCGCCATAGATGAAATAACCATTATCAAGATAGATACGGGAAGAGGGGGGTACCCATTTTACTTTTCCCTCCTTATGGAGTTGTATGTAAGGCGTACCGTTTAGATTCCGATCATTACCAAAGGCATCTTCTAAGCTGGTGGGGGTAAATTCTTCCCTGGCATGGCAGTGCGCAGGATCAAGGAGAGCTACCCCCTGGTCTTTCATCGCCAGAATATTAAATGGCCAGGGCACCACCGCCTTAAATACCTTGTGAATGATGTTGTGAAAAAATGCATGATTGTGATTTGTGGGCATAATCAGGGCAGTTGCAAATACACCAACCTTACCCTCCGGTTTGGTATCTTGTGCTTTATAGTATTCAAAGTAGTCAGGTTTTTGGAGTCGATTTTTATACTTGAAGAGTCCATAAAACCCTGCAACAATAACTACAAGGACTACCAGGATGGTAATGAGAATTGCCATATCGTTCCTCCTTCGCTAAAATTATTGATGTTTGATAATAATTTTCTTATCTAGCACATAACGGTTTTTTTACACAACACTTTTTTCACTGCGTCTATTTATTTTGTATGGCGCAGGATGGCCCTGTTGTAATCTCTGACTGAGCATTGCTTCCGGTAATTACCATTATTTTTTGTCGCGACTTGTTGTACCACTCGACCGTTCCCTCACCCTGTCCGGTCTTTTTGAGAAACCAGTTGAGTGTTTTATGGGCCATATCAGAGCGTACCTTTTCATCTTTCAGGGCCCCACAAAATGAGCACTCATTGATAGAGAGCTTCAGCACACTAGTGTTGATTGATGCGTCGAGCACCTGGTGTTTAGCAAAGCCCATTTGCTCCGAGTATTCCTGTACCAGGTTTTCATGCTGTGCTGGCTGTTCTGGA
>CALJBY010000261.1 GCA_938024025.1 uncultured bacterium | reverse complement strand
TCAGGTCCGTCGTGGGGAACTTACACATATAGTTAGTGCAGACGTAGACAGTTGTTTTGCCGTCAATGGCGGTAAGGTTTTTGCTGAATTCTGCGATATGACAAATTTCAGGAACCTCCTGGCTCGAGGGTCGAAACAGTACAACTTTATTGGGGAGAAACAGTGTCCTGAGGCTCTGTGCCATCTGACGGGTGTCTTTGCTGTGCAGGTCACCCACAATAACGATCTCGTGAGAAGGACCTACTGCAAAATCAAGAGCAAGCATAAGTTGGGTATGTGCGGAGGGGTATTCTTTAAGCGTTCGGGCAAATGTTCGTCCAATCTGTGCTGCCTTGTTCTCAAAATCAACATTTGTTGTTATGCGTCCCAACCGAAGCAGGTTGAGCATTGCAACTGAATTGCCGGAGGGGATAGCGCCATCATAAACCTCTTTTTGCCGGACAAGGAGGTCTTCACCATCATCAGGTGAAAAGTAAAATCCACCAGCGGTGTCATCCCAAAAGTGTGTCAGCATATCTTTATTCAGGTCAAGAGCCGTTTGCAGGTACTTTGCCTCAAAGGTGGCTTCATACAGTTCAATCAGTCCCCAGATGAAAAAAGCATAGTCGTCCAGATTTGCCATGATGGCAGCCTCCTTAGCGCGATAGCGGTGTAAAAGACGACCATCAGGTTTCCGCATTTCTTTAAGGGTAAAATCCACGGCTCTTTGTGCAGCGTGCTGGTAGAGGGGTTCATCAAAGACCCGTGCACCTTGTGCGAGGGCAGCAATCATGAGTCCATTCCAGTCCGCGAGAATCTTGTCATCTTTGTGAGGGTGAATGCGATTTTTCCGGGCAGCAAAGAGTTTCCGGCGTGCTGCTTCAATCGTCGTTTGAAGCGCTTGCTCAGTTAGTTTTAGCTCAGCAGCAGTTTCAGCAATAGATTGTGTCAGGTGTAAAATGTTGCCGCCTGTTTTTCTCCCGGTTGCTTCCTCGCTAAAATTTCCCTCTAGTGTTGTGTTAAATACCGTGAAGAGTATCCTGGCTTCTTCCTCAGTGAGTAATTGCTGTATTTCATCCTGGCTCCAGAGATAAAACTTTCCTTCTTCACCTTCACTGTCAGCATCTTCAGCGGAATAAAAGCCGCCTTCTTCTGCGGTCATATCCCGCATTACATAAGAAAAGATTTCCCGAGCCGTTTCTTCATACTCCTTGTTCCCTGTTGCCTGGTAGGTTTCTATGTGAGCCATCGCAAGCAGTGCCTGGTCATAGAGCATCTTTTCAAAGTGGGGGACCAGCCATTTTCTATCAGTCGAGTAGCGGTGTAATCCAAATCCAATCTGGTCATAGATACCACCCCTGCGCATGGCTTGCAGTGTTTTTTCAACCATTGCAAGTGCATTACCGTTACCACTACGTTTCCAGTAGCGAAGGAGAAAAAGAAGATTGTGAGGTGTGGGAAACTTGGGTGCTTCAGCAAAGCCGCCGTTTTGTTTGTCGAAACGCTGCTCAAGCTGTTCGTAAGCAGTCGTAAGGGTTGACTCCGTGAGTTCTTCCGCCGGCACTTCGGCTGGTGTTTGCTGTAGAGAAGCAACTATCTGCTGCGCTGTCTCCAGGACCTCACTGTGCCGTGTTGTCCAAATTTCCTGGATGCGGGGAACAAGGTCAGTCATTCCCGTCCTGCCAAATCTGTTTTCTTTAGGAATATAGGTTGCTGCGAAAAAAGGTTTCTTATCAGGGGTCATAATGATGGTGAGCGGCCAGCCGCCGCTTCCCGTCATCATCTGACAGACGGTCATGTATAATTTATCGATGTCCGGTCGTTCTTCGCGATCGACTTTGATGGAAATAAATGCGTTGTTCAAAAGTTGCGCGACCACGGGGTCTTCAAAAGACTCGTGTGCCATTACATGGCACCAGTGGCAGGTCGAGTAGCCAATGGAGAGGAAAATGGGTTTATTTTCTCTGCGGGCTTTTTCGAAAGCCTCTTCTCCCCATGGATACCAGTCTACAGGATTGTCTGCATGCTGAAGTAAATAGGGGCTTTTTTCAAACTGAAGCCGGTTTCCGTTGTTCATCGTTTTCTCCCTGTTGTTCATGGATGCCTCACCTGTCTGTGCACTGTTCATCACCAGTATAAGGAGTGAGAACACTATACAGACCTTCACTCGTATCATTATCTGTGCTCCGATTATTGAGAAATGTCAGGCACGGTAACTCATAGAGAACGTTAACACATTGATACCTTTAGGGCAAGGATCAGGGGGGCAATTCTACGCTTGACTCTTGTTATATCAGCTAGTACGCTGGCTAGCTAAAATGCTTTCGCGCTGAAAGAAGGATTTCAAGTAGTCAGGAGTCAGAAGGTAACAGTAAGCTGAGTTGAATTAGTTCAATTGGTTACAGTGGTTGTATTGGTTGAACCAACAGCGAGGAAAAGGAAGAAGGGAAAAATAAAGCGTAATGCTGATTTCGGAATGCATATTTTGAAAAAACTGAAAGCTAACAGAATCAACCAATAGAACTAATGCAACTACTATAACCAACTTAACATAATTCTGGGGTTGCAAGCTTACTAGCTAAGATTTAACATCTCTTGAGTGTTCGACGTTCACTGGGGTTCTTCTCCAGCAATGCTGTAGGTGAGCAGTTCCGCATTACGTTTTGGAGAGCCGGGTGGTCCAACCAAACCCTGATAGCGCACCAGATAGTGGGGGGGATCAACGCTGTACCAGGAATACATCTTGGGGAGGAAGGCACCCCAAAAGCCATCAAGGCCAAATTCAATTTTGTAACACGCAACTGTTTTTTGGTTAACGGTAACGTCTTCCCTCTTTTTATAGCGAGCACTGAAGGTAAATGTTTTTTTTCGTTCCTCGCCGTAAAACCCTATTTTGAGTTTTTCACGTTTAGTGAAAGGAAAACCACGGAAGAGGTAGGTAATAACGGCAAAATCGGCGAGCTTGACTTCACCCTCCTCTGCAGAAAGCTTTTCATTGAGCACCTTGAGTTTTGAGTCCAGGGTAACTTCCGGAAATTTACGGACTGTGTGGACTGATAGAATTGCCATTGTTTCCTTATCGAGGGTTAGCGTTCTATCAAGGGAGTCTGAACGGGAGGTTATTTCATAAACCTCCCTTAGCCCATCGTGTTTGACCGTAACTACTTCAACTACAGTCATTGTTTTATCACCGATGTGGCTGGTATAGGTTGTGGTTTCGCCATTGGGAATGGCAGGATCTATGAAAGGGCTTTCCGCAAAAACTGTCTGTGAAGCGGTAACAATCAGAAGAAGAAAGGTTAAAAAGGGTATTAGTGCAGGTTTGTGTTTCATAAAACTACTCCTTATGGTGCATGAACAAAAGGTGCACACTTGTTTGATGAGTTGCATTGGTTATATTGGTTGCTGCCTACCTTTTCCATTAATTTATTCAACAAATGTAACTAATTTAACCAATTAAACTAACTCAACTTTTTAATAGTTTTTCTCTGCGCTCTTTGCCTGCCCGTGAAATCAGTCGGTTATTTTATTTAGGGCGTCTCTGCGGTGCCATTTACAACCCGCAATCTTTAACTTCTGTCCCCTTGCCTCAATCAGAGAGTTTTCCTTTGAAGATACCATAGTGAATAAAATCATCTTTTCTTTTAAAACTGTTTAAAAAGAAGAGAATGGTCGTCAGGAAACCAAAAAGTGTAAAAATGAGGTTCTGCTCAAAGAGAAAGATGACCAGGGGGATAAAAAGGAATGGAATTTTCTTAATGAGAACGTTATTGCCTGCGATCTTGAGTGTGAAACCCCCTAAGAGTAACAGGGTAAGAAGAGCATAGGGTGAAAGGATCAGCATGCTCCACAAACCGACCGTGGTTGCTTTACTCCCCTTGCCTTTCAAAAAAATAGAAAAGCTTGTTCCAATGAGGGCACAGTAAACAAAGAGAAGAGTGAGGTTAAGATTGCCGGGGAATAAACGATGAGCTATAAAAATAGGAACGAATGCCTTTGATATCTCTCCCAATACGGTAATGATGCCCACAGCAGTACCACCAACCTTAAAGGCGTTTGTTACTCCAATATTCCCTGTTCCCTCTTCACCAAGATTTTTTCTCTTGATGAGATAGGTGGCGAGATAGGCGTAGGGTAGTGCGCCGTAGAGATATGACAGCAGCGAGAAAAAGATAATTTCAATAAGCATAGTTAAGGTCTGCTAAGTCTATCAGTGAAAAGACCCCATAATTACCCGGGGTCTTAAACGGTGATTCTGTAATACAGGGATGGTAACGTTCCTGTTATTCTTCTGCAATAATGGTCCCTGTAGAGATCTCCTCTTTCGCAGCTTCACCTTCTTTCAGTAATCGCTTTACCTCATATTTATAGGTCCCTTTGTAAATAAAGCAAATACTGGCAGTACCAGCCTGTGGTATTGCCGCTGTCTCATAGTTGCCCCAGATATCAGCGTAAAAGTTCACGGGCACTTTACAGGCAATACCAAGCTTATCGATAAATTTAACGGTGATTGGTCCGGGATCACTGTTGAACCACACGATCGTGGTGCCTAATTTTACCTTAAGAGGATTGGGTGAGATACCGGCGGGTTCCTGTTTTAAGGTGATCGTCTTAACTTCTTCTTTAGGCACTGCTTCTTCTGCAGTTACCGTACTCTGAAAAGTGAGGAGACAAACGATGACCATAAAAGATGAAAAAAGTAGTGTGATGAGAAAACCTTTCCTGCTGCTGAACATAATATCCTCCTTTCAATGGTTAGCTTCAGATCTACCGATGATGTGCAGGGAGATAAAACAGTTGTTGGGTGATACTATTAATCATTATGAGTTTTTTGTCAATAAGTTAATATGCTTATCCGTAATTCTCCAGTTGACACCTAATACGACTGTAACTTCTTGAAGTTAAGTTCTTACCCAACAAAATCCAAGCATGTCTCTTTCAGATAGGGTGATGGTAGGAGCGGCTTTAAGCCGCGAATTCATCGCGCATGAATGCGCTCCTACCGAAATTTGAAGCTCCTCGCCTACCCTAGTTAAATAGGCTTCGCATTTAACCGGGCAGGCAAGGCGGGGCTTCCCGGAGTTTTATTATTTTTTTTCAGATACATGCCTCTTGACCCTGCTTACAAAGAGGGGATTGCGAGGCATTAAACCGGTCAAGCATGTCTGGTTAGAAGATATCAAGCCAGTTTTCATCTGGGATACTGGAGTTTTGTGGATAAGCAAATAAATTAATATGCAGGCATTCTGACGTGCTACAAAGCCCGCAGATGTTCCGGTTTAAGAAAAGAGGTGTTGCCTGCATCAAGGACCTCATCAATGAGCTGTAGGCTTGACTCTTTGTCTTTGGGGAGACGTGCTCTAATAGGGAGATAATTTGAGGCATGATTGGAGAAGAAAAGGCAGTGGTGCAGGTCTGACTCTGCGAGCATAATCCTAAGCTCCTGAAGCAAATCAAAAGGGGAGGGGAGGGTAAAGTTTCCTTCTGCTACCATGCCGTGGAGTGGCGTTTCGGGCATCACCATAAGTGTCAAGGCACCAACATAATCAGGCTGTATTGCCGTGAGTATCCTGGCTGTTTTCTGAGCATGCGGTATGCTTCTCTCTACACCGGCAACTCCCAGGAGAACGGTAACGGAAAGTTTTATTCCTGCTGCCTTTACTCTTTTTCCTGCTTCGACAATCTTTTCATAGGTTGTGCCTTTCTTAACATGGAGCAGTGTTTCTTCATCTCCTGATTCGATACCCAGGTAGATAATGCTGAGCTTGTGTTCCTTTAATGCCTGCAATTGAGCAACGCTCTTTTTGAGGATGCTTTTTGCATTGCCATAGATACCGATGCGCTGTAGTGATGGGAGGGCTTCCTGGAGGCAGGCAGCTATTTGTAAGAGCTTTTCTTGAGGCATGATGAGAGCATCGCCGTCTGCGAGAAACACCCTTCTAT
>CALJBY010000260.1 GCA_938024025.1 uncultured bacterium | reverse complement strand
TGACCCTCTTGGGGTACATTATTCCTCTCCTCGCGATGCCTGCTGATGGTCGTCTGTCGGGGAAAGGTAATGTGTCTGCCGCACTTTCCTGGCAGGGGTTTGACTGGGAATCTGAGATAGTCAAAACGATAAAAGGAACGGGTAGTTTGCGTTTAAGTGACGGGTCTGTCATCAGTCAGAATGTACTTTCAGAAATACTTAAATCCTTCGGGAAACCTGAGAAGCTGCAGTTTGACCAAATCCTGACCAACTTTCGCCTTGCCGAGGGAAAGGTTTACAATGACAATATCCAATTGAATGGCAAAGATCTCGATCTGAACCTTAACGGGTGGACCTCCCTTGCCTATGTTCCTTCCCAAAAGGGAAATCCCTTGGAGTACAGTGTTACGGGAGATTTTATCCAGAGGTCGCTCGGTGGGGAAGCGGAGAAGGTTCTTTCCATTCTTGGAGGTGGGGAAGCAAAAATACCCGTTGTCATTGCCGGGACGCTACAGAAGCCGCGGGTTACCATAAAAATGCCAAAAGCAGGTGACCTTTTGAAGGGAATCTTCGGCCCATCAAAAAAAGGGAAATAAAATAATGTGCTTATCCACAAAACTCCAGTATCCCGGATGAAAACGGGCTTGATACTTTATAACCAGACATGTTTGACATTCCGGTAGGAGCGCATTCATGCGCGATGCATTCGCGGCTTAAGGCCACTCCTACCATTACCCTATCTGAAAGAGAAATACTTGGATTTAGTTGGGTAAGAACCTACCTTCAAGAAGTTACAGTCGTATTGGTTGTCAACTGGAGAATTACAGATAAGCGGATAAAATAATTTCTTCTGAGCGGGATACCGCTTGAGGGGACAGGGGGATTGATTCTGTGATAGCCAGGATTATTGATTTTATAACGACCGATATATGGAGAATCCGTTTACGGGATACTCCCCCGTCAAAATCTTTTTTTCTCAAGCAGTTGAGGATTATTCTTTTGGCTGTGCGTGGATTTGACGAGGACAGGTGCCAGTTAAGGGCATCTGCCCTGACGTTTTATTCACTGCTCTCTATCGTACCGGTAATTGCCATCCTCTTTGGCATAGCCAAGGGGTTCGGTTTCCAGGAAGTGCTTGAAAAAGAGCTCCTTCAAAATTTTTCAGCACATGAAGCGGTACTGGTTCAGGTGATGGAATTTGCCAAGTCCCTGCTTGAGACGACCCAGGGGGGCCTGATTGCCGGTATAGGTCTGTTGGTTCTCTTCTGGACGGTAATTAAGGTGCTCGGCTCCATCGAACGCTCATTTAATAACGTCTGGGGAGTCAAGAGCCCCCGCCCATGGAGCCGTAAATTCACCGACTATATATCTGTCCTGCTGATTGCTCCCATTTTATTTATTTTGGCGAGCAGTATTATGGTATTTATTACCAGCCAGGTGACATTCATAACCGAAAAGTTCGCCCTGCTGGGTTTTTTCAGTTCAGTTATTTTTTTCCTGCTGAAACTGCTGCCCTACTGCATCGTGTGGATCCTTTTTACCTTTATCTACATTTTTATGCCCAATACCAAAGTCAGGTTTACCTCCGGTTTGGTAGCGGGAATAGTTGCAGGTAGTATCTATCAGCTGGTGCAGTGGGGATACATTGCCTTCCAGGTGGGCGTTGCTAAATACAATGCTATATATGGGAGCTTTGCAGCGCTTCCCCTTTTTCTGGTGTGGCTTCAGCTGAGCTGGCTGGTGGTACTATTTGGCGCCGAAATTTCCTTCTCCCATCAGAATGTTGATACCTACGAGTTTGAACCTGACTGTTTGCACGTTAGTGTTTCTTTTAAAAAATTGCTCTCTTTGAGAATAGTTCACCTACTGGTAAAAAATTTTTCAGCAGGAAAGTCTCCCCTTGCCGCAGCTGCAATAGCACATACATTAGAGGTTCCTATTCGATTGGTGAGGCAGATGCTTTTTGAACTGGTTGAAAGCGGCATCCTTTCGGAAGTTGCACCCCGGGAGTATGAAGAAACGGCCTACCAGCCTGGACGCGACAGTGATAGCTTAACCATACAGTATGTGATTGATGCCCTGGAAAAGAGGGGGGTGGACAGTATCCCCACTGCACAAACTGAAGCATTGAAAGTGCTATCAGAGAGCTTACAGACCTTTGATGATGTCATTGTGAGCTCACCTGCGAATAAGCTTTTGAAAAACATATGAGTTGTATTGAACTACTATTTATTATGTGAAATATACTCTATAGAAAAACGAGAAACACTCTATATAGCCCATTGATTCATCCAGAAAAATAGGCTAATATTCTGATTGTTCGATTATCCAGAATACCCTGGTTGTTGTCCCAAAATAACTGTAATTTTATCAATATTACCGTTAAGTTAGACCCTGCTATAGCCAGTTTAAAAGGGAGTTACTGGCGTTTTGCGGGTAAGTAAGTTGAGTTATCGATTTTTTTTCTAGCATAAACTATGAAAACATGCTAGCTTAAGGAGAACTTTCATTTAAGCGAACCTTAATAAAGGAGGGTGATACCATGAGATATTTAGGATTAATTTTAATTCCGCTGCTCGCAGTCTTAGTCTTCGCCGGACCCGGTTGTCAGCAGGCTCAAGATGAACCGGAGGTACAGATAGAGCAAGCGGTTGAGGAAACAGTAG
>CALJBY010000259.1 GCA_938024025.1 uncultured bacterium | reverse complement strand
AAAAATATACACACGACGATGATGATGTAGGAACGTTTCTTAAGCATATTTATTCCTCCAATGTGAATTTGGGGCCGGAGTAAATTAAATAATCATTTTATTTAGTAAAGGTAAGCGTAGAAAGCATTTTTTTGTATTCATTAGTTGCCCTTTTGTTACCTATGCTAAAATAGTAACTATATTTGTTTCTCACGACTACACTCAACGGAAGATGCATATTAAAGCACTCGTCATCACAGGCATAGGCTTGCATACCTTCAACTCCTCCTATTAGTAGCGGTTTCCATTTTATTCTCGGTTTCCATTGTGCTACTAATTCCCTGATTTGCGAATCTGTAAAGTTATACCTTCGGATCTCAGTACCGCATAATTGGGCTACTTCAAAAATTATGCGATCTTTTAAACCTGCAATAGATGAAAGTCGTATCATTTCCCTGCCCCAGGATCTGTCTTCCGGTGGTATGGGAACTGTGCTAATGGTAAGGCAGTGTTCAGAGCCCCGCATAAAGTAAACAACCCCTGTATCTTTTTCTGCAGGATACCTTACCGTTACGGTTGGTGGATATTTTAGCTGATACCCATTGTCTTTATTGGTGTACATCTTCCAATCAGAGGTATCCTGCGCTTCTGAACGACATGATGGTATATCATCCTGTAACTGTAAAAATTTCTGCTTGAATTTTTCGTCTCTCAGTTCGGGATGAAGTACTTCGATCATGGTAGTGATTTCACACGCCTTGTCCCTTTGACCCAGGTGGTTGAGCACCTTTGCGGTGTGATAGCGCGATTCGAACCAGTAGTGACTCCCGGTCTTGAATCCTTTGGAAAATTTCTTCCAGGCGGCAAGTGCCTCTTCCCACTTTTCTTCCTTTTCATAGAGCAAACCCAGGTTGTACATGGCATCAGCCGAGTCGGGATCTCTCTGCAACTGCTGTTGGTACAGTGCTTTTGCTGCAGCTATTTGATTTTCATCACTGTACATCTCAGCCATCCTGAGCTGAATGGAATTGAAAAATCTCTCATAGGATTGAGACTGTAAGGCAACGGTGGACAGCTGTTTGTAGATGGTGAGTGCGATTTCTGCCTGCTGGCTGGCCTGGGCAGTGTCTCCCCGGCTCCGGAGCCGCTTTGATTCTTCATAAAACAGGTCGGCACGCTCATGTGAGAGGGCCCATCGATCAGCGTTGATGGGACCTTCGTTGAGGAAACGGTTGATTTCCTCCTGTGCCTCTTTGAACAGCTGCAGTTTTTGGTAGCACTCAATCCTCAAGCCCGTCGCGACCATAGCAAGTTTTTCTTTATGAGGAAACTTTCTCTCGAAGTCCTTAAGCGTGTCCAGTGCTTTCTTATAGTTTCCTTCCGGTCCATAGATGTATGCTTTAGCCTGAAGGAGCGTTACATGTCCTTCAAGTTCTTTTGTATCAGGCACCTTCTCCTGCTGTAAGAGGAGACCCTGGTATTCTTCGAGCTGCTTAAGAGTTTCTCGATATATTGCGCTCACACTTTTTGACTGAGGTTGCCCCGTTCGCTGTAAGGATTCGAGTTCATCAACATTAGATTGCACTACGAAATAGCGGGCTTCTGCATAATAGGGGGAATCTTTGCCTACCTCAGAGAATGCCTTCAAGGCCTCTTTCCCTTTTCCCCTATCCTGATAATATTTGCCCAATTGAAAATGGGCATCGTTCTTATTCCCCGAATCAGCGCAGTGCTTTACATAACGTTTGGTTGCTTCAATATAGGTATCATAGGCGCTCTCCTCCTTATGGTCTTTGTAATGATTAGATGCCGCCGCATAGTATAAACAGGCAGCTTTCCCGGTAAAAGGGGAGCGGGGAAACTGCTTGAAGAGTGACTCAAAGCAGGGAAGGGCATCCTGCCACCTGCTCTTCTGACAGAAACAGTATCCTGATCTGAAATAGACATCATCCATTCTTTTTGCGATGAGGGGAGAAGCAGAGGAGTAGAGACGCTGATAACGCAACAGGGCCTTGTCATATTCCTTCCGGTTAAAGTGCCAATCTGCAATGGCCAGGTACCCTATGGGTCCCAATTCTGCATAGGGTAAATCAGCAAGTGTGTCTGCATGTTCATTGACATAGCGGTAGAGCTCACCGGCCTGCCGCGGATCATTTCCAACCAGTATTTTTAGTTCATGCAAGGCATCGAGGTAATGGTGCTTGGCAGTTTTTCCTTCTTCTTCTCCTTCCTTTTCTGAGAGGGCAATAATAGTTTTAACCCGTAATTTCTTGAGCTCGGTATCCATTATTGGCGAGATATTTTTATCGCCCACCTCATCTCGGAAATCTTTCAGCTGGCTGAGAACGGATTCATAGTTCCCTGTCAGGTAGCTGATCAATACTTTTTCATAGCGGCTGCGCTGGTATAAGGGATCATCCCGCTGTATCTTTGCGATAACACCAATGATATCGCGAATGGCCCGGTCATACTGCTGCATCTCCTTATAGCAGAGGGCCCGGCCAAAGAGGCTCCTGATCACTATCGCATCTTCTTTAAAATCGATAAAGGTACGGGAAAATCCCTCAACGGATTCCTCCAGTAGCTCTCTGCGGGAGGGATCATTCGCAGGCAGGAGAAGGCACGGGTAGTAATTGTTCCAGCTGAGCCAGTAGCTGGCAAGGGAGATGAGGTAGTGGGGCTGCTGCCATGCAGGAGAGGCAAAAAAGGCAGCTGTATCCCCTATCTGATCAAGCTTGTTTTCCTGTAGGTCCTCGATCGTTTTTTGATTCCAGTCTAAAATGTCTTTAATAACATTTCTATTTTCTGAGAAGAGGGATTTGGCTTCTTCTCTTTTTGTCTGCTGGTTGGCCTGCTGCTCCAGTTCGACAATTCTGCTGGTGCACTCTCCGGATTTTGCAAGAATGAGTTTTTGGAGGTCAAAGGTAAACTGATTTTTCTGCTTCGCTTCCCGGCAGCACGACCTGAGTAAATTCAGGGCAGTCTGCATCTCTTGAAATGAACTGATTTGATCGACGGTGAGTCCATCCACGGCACCTGAAAGCGAGGAAGCATAGACCTGTTGACTAGGAAAATAGACTGCGAGAAAAATGACAAGAAGCAGCACCTGTTTTTTAATGAAGTAGGTATATGGGATCATAGCAGTTACAGTTTCTTCGTGTCCTTCGTGGTTACCGTTTTGGATTTATTCTTTCTGCCAGCTTGCTTACCCCGGTGATAGTGAAAAAACAATGTTTGACTGCTTAGCCTTGAGGCACGTATTGTAAACCCCTATAACGTATTTGTAAGGCACCTTGGGCTCTGGCTCAATGACGATCATGATTTCCTGGGGCAGCATATTAAGAAAAGATAAAAGGCCCTCGTAGGAATAGACTACACGGTCCTGCAGATAGATCTTAAGCTGCTTTCCTTCCTGAATGAGCTTTATCCGTAACTTTATTATTTCCCAGTCTTTTTGTTTTTCTGTGATACCCTGCGAGTCACTTTCAGGGAGTATGTTCTCCAAAACACCCTCGGGTTTCTCGAGACGGATAGTCAGGATAAAGAAAATTAAGAGCAGGAAGATGACATCGATCAAAGGGGTCATCCTGATTGCAAGACCAATCTCGCTACTCGTTGTTTTTAT